>NZ_JAOQJI010000089.1:0-5527 GCF_025567125.1 Phocaeicola fibrisolvens
CCGTCGGATAAGCTGATTGACGATAGGATTATATTGAACCCAATCCTAACTTCTTACTACAGAAGTATTTATCAAGCGACCAATCTGGGCGCACTTGCGTAATGCTGTGTGGTCTCAATACGACTGTGCCCCAACATCTTGCTGACCGTTTCAAGCGGTACGCCATGGGAAAGTGTAATTTCTGTCGCATAGGTATGACGGGCTGCATGGAAGACCAGCTTACGTCCTATACCGCAAATTTCGGCGATGCGTTTCAGATAACGATTCAATGAACTGTTGGAATACATGGGGAGAAGCTTTCCTTCAGGAGCCATATCGCGGTATTTTTCAATAATATGGAACGGCAGTTCCATAAGCGGTATTTCAAAATCTACACCGGTTTTCTTGCGAGAACTCCTGATCCACCAGGTACCATCTTCCGCGAGAGAAAGGTTTTCATTTGTCAGCAGACACATGTCGCTATAGGGAATACCCGTATAACAGGAAAACAGGAACATATCTCTCACATGATAAAGAATCTGATCATGGAGAGGTGTTGTCATAATCCTATTCAATTCTTCGGAGGTGAGATATTTCTGTTCCGGTTTCGGATGTACCGGTTCATATCCGACAAACGGGAATACTGTTATTATACCGTCAGCAATAGCTTCTCCGACAATTGTTTTCAGTTGGACGGTAAGATTGACTATTGTGCCTGAAGCCAGACAACATTCCGTACGTAGATACAAGTCATATTTTTCAATGAAGGAACGGTCCAATGCGGCAAAAGGGATATCTGACAGCTTATATTGCATCTGTAAAAAACGTACCAGATGATTGTAGGAATTGCGGTAAGCCCTCAATGTCTTTTCCGTACGATTGATCCCAACGCGTTTCTCGAAATTTCTAATGAAAAGTCTGAAATAGCTTAATAGGGTTTCCTGTTCCGAAGCCATACCCAAAAGTTGATGCTTTACATCCTCTGCTGTTACATCCTCACGGATTGCAGATTGTTCCGCATAGATGCCGAGCGCGGCAGCACGTATTTCATCCAGTCTGTTGTTTATGTCTCTTGCCGCAACACTTTTTCCACACGCCCGTCCGGATGACCACAATGACTGTGGCACACGAAACTTGACACTGAATGCTGTTTCAGAGTGCTTGCCGACAATAAGCCGTGCCATCACGGGACAGTTTCCCCTGGCATCCGCCTCGCTCTTTTTAAGGTAGAACGAAACCTTTACATCTGTCTGATTCATAATCTGTTCCATTGTTTGCAAAATTAACAGAGACAGAGTTAATCATCGGCATGTAAAATATCGTCAGACATCGACAAAGCTATCACCATTGACTTCCGGAACCTATATTTTTCATATCTCAAAAAAAATAAGTACCTTCGCTAAGCCAAAATGATGAAACTGCGTTCTTTACGGTCGGAGCAGAAAGGATTTTCAAACAACTCCATACAACTGGAATGGGCAACGGATAGGTAGCAATTTTTTCGCTTAACTATTCAAAAAACGGCTTCAAAGCACACATTTACAAATGCGGAATAATGCTGCGTATCTCCCTGAAAGCCCAATAGTTTACATTATTCTTCCTAAATCCATCCGAAATCGGGCGAGTTTCGCTATATTTGTCTATTACCCACTCACAAAAACAAAAGCCATGAAAGAAATTAAACTGGAAATTTGTATCCACTCTTTGCAATACGAAGAACTTGCTCCGAAAGACCGCGAACTGATTGACAAGGCCAAAGAAGCCACTTCCCGCAGTTATGCACCTTACTCCAAATTTTCGGTAGGTGCTGCCGCCCTGCTGAAAAATGGCGTGATTGTGACAGGCACAAACCAGGAAAACGCCGCCTATCCTTCCGGACTGTGTGCCGAACGTACCACCTTATTCTATGCCAACTCTCAGTATCCCGACCAGGCGGTACTGACGCTGGCCATCGCTGCCCGAAGTGAATCCGGCTACCTTGACACGCCGATTCCTCCCTGCGGAGCTTGCCGCCAGGTATTGCTGGAAACGGAACAGCGCTACCGTCAGCCCATGCGCATCCTGCTGTATGGAGAAAAAGCGATTTATGAGGTGAACGGCACGAAAGACTTGCTTCCTTTGTCGTTTGGTGGGGAATTTCTTTCTTAACTACCATATTTATTTTTTACAAACCCCTGAAAGTCTATGAATTAGATCTATCCGGGGTTTTGTTACTAAATACCTCCTATAATCTCTCATTTTTCCTGAATAAATATTGCACAAATAACTGACTTAGTACAGTTATATTTCAAATCATAACCTCTAACCTTTACATCATCCTAATTTTTAATCACTTTATAACATATAAAAAATCTTTCATTCTTGAGAATTCTGCATAGTTGATTCATGTACAAAAAAGACGATTTTTACGGAGATTTTAAGAATAACCCCATAAAGGATGGCTATCATGCTGGAAATCAAAATAAGCCCTATATCAATAGGCCTATATCACAGATTTTTTGTACTTTTGTATTCAAATCAAGACGATTATTTCCAAAACATATTAGAAAAAGAAAAACATTCTACTTATCAGGAATTTAGGAACATAGGAAATTTTCAAACGACACACTCAAAAAGCATAGTAATTCTTACGCTATAAGCGACTGTATATAAAATTTCCCATAAACCGCTAACTAAAACATGCTATCACAGTTTTACACTTTATACTATTAAAAAATTATAGAATTCAAAAAATATGAGTTGCATTGGATGTGCATTAGAAATCCTTATAACATGGGGGCTACAAGGTATTATAGCGATATGCATAATTGTAGCTACATTATTCCTCATTCTTATAATCAACATTTTTGCGCTTAAATTATCCACAAAGCGTTTAATGAAAAAATTTAATCACCTAAAGAATACATATCCTTATGCATACTCTTATTTCCTAGAAGAAGTACGAATTTTTAAACCAGAAAATAGTTTTACGAGACAAGATATAAAAAGAATCACTTCTTTCCCAGAAATAAAATGGAAAGAAATACAAGAATTAAAACAACTTCAACGGGATGAACAGGTATTAGCTGAATATAATATGATTAAAACCACCTATTCTAATGGACTTGCTTGTTGGGAAAAAGAACATCCGTCTGCGAGCAAACTATTAGTTATAAACAACATTACAGAAATAATAAATTTCGACAAACGACAGAAAAAATTTTTGGTAACAGAAAAATGGGAACAGGCACAAGTTGCTTTTAGTAAGTTATGCCGTAGCAAGAAATCTACAACTCCACACTCTGGTTGTTATTTCTATAACTTAAATCTTGTAAAAACTAATTATAAAGGAGAAACTTTAAAAGGAAACTATCGTGTATGGCAATTCTTTTTTTCAAGTTTCTGTACTGCTACTGATTTAAATTACACTTATTTTAAACGGATTCTTGAAAATAACAATAATATAGAAAAGTATAAACAAGGAAAAATAAAATTTCCTTCCTATCTCAATATAGAAATTAGTAATTTTATAAAATCCTTGAACGTTCCTGTGCAAGTAATCACATTTGGAACCAATCCTGATGAAAGTCTTCAATTTCAGTTTTTGACCTCAAACTTGGCTGTACTTGGAATTCAATCATCTAATTTTCATCACTTGGATAAATTATCTTCAAACTATGTAGCCATTATTGATGAAATAACAACACAAACTCAATTTGTGGAAAGATGTAAATCTGTAATGCAGCAATTTGAACACCAAAATCCTTGCATCATTTATATTTCTTTTATGAAAGAATTTTCTCGAAAGGAAATGCAAGAACTCATTAATAAAAAAGACAAAGAGTTACAACAACAAAAATACATAAAAGATGATATCAATTCGATTTCTAATGCACTAAAGCCTGCTGATATTGAAACAGCAAAAGATAAGATTCAAAGAATTAAATGTTTCACACAAACTACTAATGTCGACAAAGAATTGGCAAATATTATCAATACAGCAGAACAAAAAATCAATAATGACTATACAGTAGGAATTATTGATAACTTTGATATTCAGCATGTTGATTATTTTACTCCACATTCTGTCCAAAATAAGAGCAACAAGATTTATCCAGTAATTAAATATCCAAAATATGGAAATATCGTTTTTCCTTATAGAAGAAAAGCCATAGCCAGAAGAGGTTTTAGTGAAGCTAATTTCCAAAATTATCTGCAAGACATTTTTAAAGAGTGTGATTTACTTATACTCGGCGATTGCAATATACTCCCTGTAGAAGATAACAGGCCATTTGAACCAGACATCGCGATTATATGCAAGAAACACCCATCCATAAGAATAGACATCGAAATAGACGAACCATACGCTGCTCTTACACGTAACCCCATCCATTATATAGGATGTGGGGACGATTTCCGTGATACACTTTTAAACAATATTGGATGGATTGTCATTCGTTTTACTGAATATCAAGTCTGTTCCAACTCCAAGGGGTGTGCCGCTTTAATTGCACAAGTGCTTCATCAAATTTACCCGTCTACATTCCTACCTATTGATCTTCTCTCATATCCTACTCCCAAAGAAGTTGAACGATGGACAGAAATTCAAGCAAAAGTAATGGCAATCGAAAATATTCGTGAAAAATACCTAAACCATAAATTTGGTATTATAGAAAACGAAAAACTTGAAATTTCTGATATAAAACAAACAGAAAAGGAAAAAATATGTGCTCAAATGGTAACCCCATTAGTTTTTGATACTTGTTCCACAAATAAAAATTATACAAAAGGAGAATCTACATTTCACGTAAGAGATACTTATATTCAATTTTATCCACAAGAGCATATTTATCTATACAATGGACAAAAGTTATTTATTCCTGTCAGCAGTGTTATATCTTGTTTCTTTAAGCCATTTGACTCATATTATTGGGCAGAATACAAAGCCCGTCAACGAAATGTACCACAAGGACAAGTACTTGAAGAATGGGATGCCAAAGGTACATGTTCACGTGATGTAGGAACTTTTATGCACCAACAAATAGAAAATTATTATAAAGGACTTCCTTATAAACAGGAATTCTCATTTAACTACGAAGGAAAATATGTTCATATAGAAGAGCAAATCACCCTTGACCATGAATATGCACAGTTTATGGAATTCTCCAAGAATCATAATTTTAAACCTTTTAGAACAGAATGGACCATTTATGATGAGGAACTAGAAATTGCAGGAACAATAGACATGATACATAAACGTGGAGATGTTTTCGATATATATGATTGGAAGCGTAGTCATCGTATTGTTGACTTTATGGGCAATCCCATCACAGTAAATAATTATGGTGAGAAGGGTTTGGGAGAACTCAATCAAATAGAAGATACTCCTTACTGGCACTATTGCATTCAACAGAATTTATATTGCTATATTCTTGAAAAAAAATATAACATAAAAATTGGAAAAATGTATCTTAACGTGAGTTCGAAATAGTAATAAATATATTTCAGTGATAATTAGAAACATAGCGATAAAAGTATTAAATTTATAGTGCTGAATTATAAGATTTAA
>NZ_JAOQJI010000009.1:0-84086 GCF_025567125.1 Phocaeicola fibrisolvens
ATTTAATCAAACCGACCTCACTGCTAATGTTCCGGAGGGTAACGGTCCTAGACAGCTTACGCTGTGGTAAAATTTCTCCGGACAGCAATGATTGCATTTTGTTCTTGTAAGGAAGGATATGGTATTTTTATATAACAAAAATCTGAATAACTGATTTGTTTACCGTCTCTTATACCAATTACTGCAACAGCCAAGCGTTGAATGAAATCATTACTCTTAAAGTAAACTTTATAAAAAACATCACTTATGTCTGTCTTCTTTTTTAAGACTGTATATGCCGGACTGACAATACCGCGATATTTTGAATATTCAAGTCCACCTTCAAATGATCTTAAACTAATTACGAAGTCTCCTACATCAACAAGTTTAAAAGATGAAAGATCACCATCTGGCATAGTGACTCTTGTTTCCAACATATCTCTTGGAACGACTCCTTTATCTTGGGTAACAGATAAAAGAGGCTCTAACTTATTAGAACGAATAGAAGAACTTCCAAAAAGTAAACCAGCCTTTACCCTCTTCCACTCTCCACTAAACCCCGGCAAACGTTTCTTTTCTGTGAGTAATTGTTTCATCAATCCTTTTTTGCGCAATTCAAGTTTCTCAATGAGCTGCGTTTGCTTTTCAATGGCTTTGTCCCATGTACCTAAAACTTCCGCTATCTTTTGTTGCTCTGGAAGTGGAGGGATGGGAATAATATAATTATTGACAATATCTCCAGATAAGTTACCTTGTCCTCCTTGCAAATATTTAGCAACATACATATTCTTTTTCAATTCTAAAAACGAACATAAAAAAGATGTAAGCAAATTATAAGGACGAATACATAAGATAGCTTGATTGATAGCTCCATTTATTTGAGATATTGCAGAATCTCCGCTATTTGCACCATACAAGGCTATCAATAAATCACCTTTTTCTACTATTTTAGCAGATGACTCAGCTAATCCCAACTCAGAAAGGAATAATGCTGTATTTTTTTGATGTATCTCACCAGAACGGATAAAAGGTATATTGCCACCATAATATTCATTATTACCTGCTTTAGGTGTTCCGCCACTAAAACTTTCAGCCACGTCTCCTAATTTCTTTACCTCCCATTCTTGGGGAATAATCCCAAGTGGTGAATTCTTATATCCTTGTGGTATATTATTGTTCGTTTTCATGTTGTGAAACCGTATCATCATTTTTATTAACAATGACTTTTAGCGTATTACCAACGGTATGTGCTATGTCTAATGCCTTGTCAAGATCTTTTTGGTCATTTGGATCGCTTGTCGCTTTAATAATGTCACCAATAAGGTCAACTAATTTACTGTAATTATCTAACTTGTCATTCATTTTTTGTGTAATAGTTAAATCAAACAGGATTGTTGCTTTCTATGAAAGTCGTTAAGAAACGACCTATTACGTTTATAATATCTGCTTCATCTTGTTTTGATAAAGATTCAAGATAAGAAAATTCTTTATTATATAGACTATCGTAATAATAACCATTTGTCAAGGAAATATCAATCTTGTAAACGAACTGTTGTATAATCAGTCTGACTACAATTATTCTTGTAGCCGTAGTAACCGCAGTAGGTTTAGTTACTGTCATTCTTGACGTGTAAGTATTGTTGCTTGTGTCAAATACAAATTCCGCAACACCTGGTTCCCATATAAAAGACGAGAATATTGAATAAAACTCTGAAAGTTCAGAGTCGATGCGATTAAGTAAAGGCTGATATACCTTGTTGAGGACATTATCTAAGAACTCATCTGTAAGTGCCGGTTTGTTCAACTTATCACGATATTTCAGTTTTAGACTCTTCCTCCAGTCGTCAGCTTCATCTATACTTTCACCATGTGCAGCTTTTATACTTATAATCAACGCACGTTCCAAACATTTTGACATATACCCAATAAACGGTTCAAGTTGCTTTACCTCGGCATGAGCACCAACAGATGGAGTTGACCCTACGACAACATCGCATCGGTTTAACGCCGTAAGATAATTTGATTTGTCCTTACTCTTAACAACAAGCATGGGATAGCCATGACGTGTGAGAATGTAGTTCACAAGTAGACGTGAAATGCTCCCATTGCCATCCTCAAAAGGATGGATACGAATGTAACGGTAGTGAAACACCGACGCAAGTTCAATCGGAGACATATTATTGTTCTGTTCAGCCTCGTTATACCAATTTACGAGGTCATTCATAAGAGCCGGCGTTTCTTCGGGTGAAGCATATTCAAAGCGTTCGCCAGTCACCGTTATCACCGAATTGGGGCGGGTTTTGTACACGCCTGCATGAATGACATAGGAAGTGGTGGTTCCATCCGGTAACTGACGGTATAGGGTATAATCTTCACGAAGCAAGGTATGATGCAACTGACGGATAAAAGTCTCCGTCAAAGGATGGCTTTTATCGTCTGCCTCTTCTTGTATCATTCTCAGACAGACATTATGGGCTTTCATCTCTTCTAGATCCTTCATGTTAGCCTCGTCTACAACCTTTCCGAACAGTAACAACAGTTCGGTCTGCCCATAGGTCAAAGTGTTTCCTTCTATATGGTTGGAGTTGTAATTGAACTCCAACATGAATTTACGGTCCAGTCTGTTCTTATCTTCCGGCTTTAACGGCTGTAAAGCCAACCACTCATTATATAATTGATCAATGTGAGCCATACTTTCTAAATCTTAATATCCCAATTCCTTTAGATAATCTCTCATTTTAGCTTGAACCTCCGCCAATTCGGCTTCGAGCGCATCAATCTCTTTCTGCACGGCCGGAATATCCACTTCTGCTTCTTCCTCAAAAGTGTCCACATAGCGAGGAATGTTCAGGTTATAGTCATTATCCTGGATATCGGCTGGAGTGGCCACAAAAGCATATTTTTCTTCTGCGACACCAGGTTCAAGCTGCCCTGCCGTGAACCGTTGATAGACAGAAACAATATGATCGATGTCTTCCGGACGTAGTTTGTTCTGATTCTTTCCGTTTTCATACTCTCTGCTGGCATCGATAAACAACACATTGTCTGTTTTTTTCCCTTTGTTGAAAATAGCAATAGCTGCCGGAATACCTGTTCCGAAAAACAGATTAGCCGGCAATCCGATAACAGCTTCCAACAAATTCTCATCAATCACCTGTTTGCGGATTTTGCCTTCGCTTGCTCCGCGGAACAGTACGCCGTGGGGAATTACCACACCAACTTTACCACTACCTTCCTGAGCAACTTCTATCATGTGGGAAATAAAAGCCCAATCACCTTTACTTTTTGGGGGAATACCTCTCCAAAAACGATTATAGGGGTCATGAGCTGCCTCTTCAGCGCCCCATTTATCCAATGAAAACGGGGGATTGGCAATCACTGTGTCGAACTTCATCAATTTGTCATCCTCTTTCAGCTTTGGATTACGCAACGTATCTCCCCAACGAATCACCGCATTGTCGAAGCCGTGAAGAAACATGTTCATCATGGCCAGCGCCCAAGTACTGCCATTCACTTCCTGTCCATAAAGCGAGAAGTTATTATTGCCCACCTCCTTACCGGCTTTAATCAGCAGAGAACCAGAACCGCAAGTCGGATCGCAAATACGCGCCCCTGGTTTACTTTTTGTCAGCTTTGCCAACAACGTAGAGACTTCGGCTGGCGTAAAAAACTCTCCAGCTTTCTTGCCAGACTCACTGGCAAAAGTGGATACAAGATACATATATGAATCTCCAATGATATCATTATTTTCCAAATGAGATTCATCCAATTCCAGTTCGCTGAAATCAACCAACAGATTCTTCAGCCGGGCATTTTTTTCTTTCGGCTCTCCTAAATTGGCAGAATTAAAACTAATATTCCGAAAAATACTGCTACCGTCTTCACTGCTCATTTTTTCCCGGTTGGCATCTTCTATGTCAGCCAATGCCATGTCAATCAATTCTCCTATATTATCCGCTGTGCGGTGTTGATATAAATAATCAAACGAACTTGTTTCAGGAATGACAAACCGCTCGTGCCGCATGGAGCGGGCTGCTCGCTCCTTGTCTCCTTCGTATCTGTTCAAATATTCTGAATATTTGGCTTTGTAGACATCACTGACATATTTCAAAAATAGCATAGTCAGGATATAATCTTTATATTGACTAGGGTCTATCACTCCACGGAAAGTGTCACAAGCCTTCCAAACTACACGATTGATTTGTGACTGGTCTGTTTTTTGTTGAATTTCCATATATCGATTACTTTATTTTATTCATTAATAATTGTTGTACAATGGCCTGTTTCTTTTCAATGATTGCTTGCTGTAGCTCCATTTCTCTTTTTGACAGACGGGCTATGGCTACAATCGTTTTCTGTTCTTCTAACGAAGGAACAGGTATCTCTAAATTTTCTACAGCAGGTTTATGAATAAGCGGTGTCGCACTACCAGCCTGGTTACTCTTGAAATATGCCCTTACAGAAGGTTGACGCAGAAACCAGCAAAGATACTCAGGTGTAACTATCGGTGATTTCAACCGAATCACAAAAAAGGAAGTGGAAGCCACTGCTTTTTCCTGACCATGAAACACTACACTTAAATAGTTCACTCCTTTAGAAGCAAAAAGGATATCGCCGTCTTGCAACAAATATTTCTGCATTTTAGGTGTCTGCAATACCCGTGAAGCATACTTCGTGATTACAATATCAGTACAATCTTTGGTCTGCAAGTAGGCTATTTCTCCATCTGGGTCTGTTTTTTCATATACACCAGACAGAATCTCAGCAAACTCTTTTAGTAATATTTTTTTCTTAGTAATCATTTTACTCCATATTGATACTGCAAATATACATCTTATCTTTTACTTTCCAAATTAATTCTCATTATTTTTCTAAGTAATCAGATTACTATATTTATATTACAGACTTAATAGTGTATATTATCATCTAACAGCAACAATCTATAATTATCCATAGATCTAATCTTAAAACTCCCCTATCCATACCCCCATCCGCCCTCTCATTTTCTACATTCCGCATCCGGAAACCGTACGTTTCTGCCTGCGGAGACATACATTTCCCGACTGGAAAACCTACGTTTCCGCCCCGCGAAACGTAGAAAAACAGGAAGCGTCTCTCCGTCTGTGCCCTTGTCTTTTCAAGACCACAAAGCCTCCTTTCCACCCAGCATCCCCTCTACCTCACCTTCTGCGCCACGTTTCCGCTCCCGCATTTTCGCAATTGCACTTTTTTCCGTATTTTTGCACCCGATTCACAGTACTATTTTATGAAATACAAACTATTAGCATTAGACCTCGACGGTACGCTTACCAACTCGAAAAAAGTAATCACCCCTCACACCCGGGAAACGCTTCTTAAAGCGCAGGAAAAAGGAGTAAAAATCATACTGGCTTCCGGACGGCCCACCTACGGCATCGTGCCTCTGGCCGAACAGCTGGAGCTTCAGAAATACGAAGGATACATCCTGGCCTATAACGGAGGAGAAATCACCGACTGGAAAACCAAAGAAGTGATATGCAAGAACCTTCTCGACCCGGAGGTGCTTCCCTACCTGTATGAATGTGCCAAGAAGAACGATTTCGCCATCGTGACCTACGACGGGGAATATGTGCTGACCGAAAAGCCCGACGATGAATACGTGCTGAAAGAGGCGCTGCTCAACGTGATGAAAATCAAGAAGGTGGACAACTTCCTGGAGGCTGTGAAGCACCCCATTGCCAAATGTCTGATTGTGGGCGACCCTACCCGTCTGGCGGTACTGGAGAAAGAGATGTACGACCACCTGAAAGACCGCATGGGCGTGTTCCGCTCCGAGCCTTATTTCCTGGAACTGGTGCCGAAGGGTATCGACAAGGCCCTTTCACTGGCGGGTATGCTGGAAAAGATTGGGGTGTCGCGCGAAGAAATGATTGCCATCGGCGACGGATTCAATGACCTGTCCATGATTAAATACGCCGGACTAGGGATTGCCATGGCCAACGCGCAGGACGTGGTAAAAGAAAACGCCGACTTCATCACTCTATCGAATGAAGAAGACGGCGTGGCGTATGCGGCAGAAAAATTCATTCTGTCTTAGGCTTCCGGTCGAAGAACGGATTCTTGGAGGATGCGCTCACGGGGATGGCATACACCTGGGTGCATCCGTCCAGCCAGTCGAGTTGCTGGGCCGCCAGTCCGGCTGAGAACATGACCCGCGTATCCACCCGATGGTCGGCAGCTACGGAGCAGGCCGACCCGATGGCGATGCCTACATCCACACTGTTGATGGCGCAAGGCACTCCTTCCTTGCGGCTGGCGCAGGTCTCATACCCACAATGTCCGCAATCCAATCCCTGCGGATGTGAATGAGTGCCTATCAGCACAATACACTCTGCCTGCAGGATATTGTCGGCGTCCCGCAAGAAGAATTTAAACCCATTGTCTTCATACATCTGCTTCATCGTGTCCGACAGGATACGGATGTTGCTTTCCGTCACCATGGCCACCTCTATGATGTCCACACCCTTCCCCTTGGGGGCCGTGCGGGCGGCTGTCATCATCTGCTGTGCCACCTGCAACACTTGTTCATGGCGGCTGTCTCTTTCATTCAGTATCATATCTCCTTCAAGTTAAAACAATATACAATAAAAAAAAGGGTTATATCCGAGTTCCTCTGCCTGAGCTTCGGATACTCTAAATATAACCCTTTTCAAAATAAATCGCCAAATGATTTATTTCTTTTTTCCTTTTTTCAGGTCATTTTCATGAATGGCCTCTTCTACTTGATAAGCCGGCGCATGTTTTTTATGCATACCTTTCGGTTTTTTATTACCTGCAGCTCCCATAGTAAAAACCTCCTTTCAAAGTCCTTTAAAAAGTCAAACGATATAATTTATTATTTCAATAAATCCAGTTGTTTGAAGCACTTGATTAATTTTTCAATGGCGAAGTCCACCTGTTCCTTGGTGTGAGTAGCCATCAGTGCAAAGCGCACCAGTGTGTCCTGCGGTGCACAGGCAGGCGGGATTACCGGATTGATGAAGACACCTTCGTCAAAGGCCAGCTTGGTCACTTCGAAGGTCTTGTCCGTATCGCGCACGTACAACGGAATAATCGGACTTTCTGTATCACCGATTTCAAATCCAGCGTCACGGAAACTCTTCAACGCATAATTAGTAATTTCCCATAATTTCTTCTGACGTTCCGGTTCAGTCTTGAAAATATGAATAGCCTCTCTGGCGGCAGCCGTAGCAGCCGGTGTGTTGCTGGCCTGGAAGATATAAGAACGGGCATTGTGGCGCAACCAGTTGATGACGTCCTTGTCACCGGCTACGAAACCACCGATAGATGCCAGTGACTTGCTGAACGTACCCATAATCAGGTCGACATCGTCCGTTACGCCGAAATGGTCGCATACACCGCGGCCTTCGCGACCGAAGACACCCAAACCGTGAGCTTCGTCTACATAAATGCTGGCATTGTATTTTTTCTTCAGACGGACAATTTCCGGCAGGTTAGCCAAGTCGCCTTCCATGGAGAACACGCTGTCCACTACAATCAGTTTCACAGCGTCCGGTTCGCATTTCTGGAGTTCTTTCTCCAAAGCCTCCATGTCATTATGCTTGTATTTCAGCTGAGTGGCAAAAGAAAGACGGCGTCCGTCTACGATAGATGCGTGGTCGCGGTCGTCGCAAATGATGTAGTCACCACGTCCGGCCAACTGAGGAATCACTCCTTCATTCACCGTAAAACCCGTAGAGAAACAGAGCGCTTCATCTTTTCCAACGAATTCAGCCAGCTCTTTTTCCAGCTGCACGTGGATATCAAGTGTTCCGTTCAACAGACGGGAACCGGCACATCCCGTACCGTATTTGCGAGTCGCTGCAATGGCCGCGTCAATAATTCTTTGGTCGTGAGTCAAGCCCATGTAAGAGTTTGAACCAAACATCAGCACCTTCTTTCCGTCCATCATCACCTCTGTGTCCTGGGCACTGTCTATTTCCCGGAAATAAGGATAAACGCCTCTTTCCATATACATCTGAGGCAATCTGAATTTACTAAATTTTTCCTGTAATAATCCCATATTCTAAGTATCTGGTAAGCATCCCAGCTTACGTTAAACTTTATACTTATGCAACCTGTCGTTACATCCTTTTCACTAAGAACGTGCAAAGATAATAAAAACTCCAAAACCCGACGCAAATCCACTAAAAAAAATGGTTTCTTGTTTAATTATCCACAAAAAAGGGCGCTGATTATAAAGATAATGTTATTTTTGTACTCCCAAAATTTAAGGAAACAGGTTTATGGACACGAAAAAGCGAATCATTTTTGTAGTCAACCCCATATCCGGAACACACGGAAAAGAATTCATACTAAAGCTGATTGGCCAAGAACTGGACGCATCCAAATACGACTATTCCATCCGGAAAACTGAATATGCCGGACATGCTTCGGAAATAGCCGCACAGGCCGCCGCCGAAGGTACAGACATCGTGGTAGCCATCGGCGGAGACGGAACCATCAATGAAATAGGAAGGGCACTGATCCATACGGATACGGCCATGGGCATCATTCCCTGCGGTTCGGGCAACGGGCTGGCACGCCACCTGCATATCCCCATGGAACCCAGAGCTGCTATCAACGTGCTGAACGCCGGACTTGTCAAGACCATTGATTATGGCATCATCGACAAGCATCCTTTTTTCTGTACATGCGGAGTGGGGTTCGATGCGTTCGTGAGCCTGAAATTCGCCGATTCGGGCAAGAGAGGGCTGCTCACCTATCTGGAAAACACCCTACACGAAAGCCTGACCTACCAGCCGGAGACTTACGAAATTGAGAATTCGGAAGGTACCGTGCGCTACAAGGCTTTTCTAATAGCCTGTGCCAATGCGTCCCAGTACGGGAACAATGCTTATATCGCTCCTCAGGCTTCCCTGACCGACGGCATGATGGACATCACCATTCTAGAACCTTTCACGGTGCTGGATGTACCTTCCTTGTCCTTTCAGTTGTTCAACCGTACCCTCGACCAGAACAGCCGTATCAAGACCATGAAGGACAAACGGATTGTCATCCACCGAGCTCAGGAGGGAGTGTTCCATTTCGACGGCGACCCGATGATGGGAGGAAAAGACCTGGAAGTCCAGATTATCCATCAGGGACTTCATGTCATTGCCCCGATACGCCCCAAGCGCATGCCGTCTCCCCCGCTGAACATCCTCCAGCACTTCACCGATTTCATCGGACGGCGTCCTCTCACATCGACCATTGCCCAGAAGCACAAGCAACTGTTGTTACTTAACCAGCACATTCTGAGAAGACTCTCAAAGAAATGACATTATAACGCCAGATAGAAAGGGCGGGCCAGATTCTCAAATTCTGGGGTATAGACGTGACGGACCGACGACTCAATCACGAGACGGGTGACCTCTGTCTCCGGAAGAGGATGTCTGGCAAACTCCATCAGTACACGCTTGGCTGCCAGTTCCTCACGAGGATGCACCCAGGTCTGACGGGAAAGAAACAGCCCTTTCCCCAATGCCAATGCAATGAAATCCGCGGCTGCCGCTGCCGGAAGAATAACCGAAAAGGTTCCACAATCGGACAAAAGCCTCGCTACGGCCGACAACAAAGCTTCGAAGTCCAGGTCGTCGGTATGCCGCGCCGTGTTCCGTTGCCGTTGCGGACATTTCACGTCCTCCACAAAATACGGTGGATTCGAAACAATCACATCGAAAGTTCCCCAGTCTTCCGGCACGTGGCGGATGTCTTCCCTGCACACCTCAATCCGGTGTTTCCAAGGTGACCGTTCCACGTTCTCACGCGCCTGCACCACAGCCCCCTCGTCAATATCTACTGCAACGACAGAAGCCGTGGCATTGCGTTGAGCCAGCATCAAGGCAATCAAACCGCTTCCGGTGCCGATGTCCAACATGCGGCGGGCATTCTCCACCCGTGTCCAGGCTCCAGCCAGCACACCGTCTGTTCCTACTTTCATGGCACATTTATCATGATACACCACAAATTGCTTGAACTGAAAAAAAGGATTTGGCATATATTCTTCTTAAAATTTGCGCCAAAAATACGTAAATGCAGGCAGAAAGCAGACAAATCCCACATTATTTTTATACTTTAAGCAGGTATTTGAAGCAAATAGTTTCCAAATTCGACACGGAATGATTACCTTTGTGCCGTTTGAACAATAAAAAATGCTTCTTAAATTTAGAAGAGAGAAACCAATATGGCAAAGAAGAAAAAAAATAACGATTTTCTGATCGACGCAGAAGGCGATGACATTCCGATGATGGCCGAATTCGAAACCGTTTCGGCAGAAGATGCTCCTAAGGATCTTTCCAAGGAATTTCCCGTCATGCCCCTACGCAACCTGATGATATTTCCCTCCATCGTAATGCCTATCAGCGTAGGACGACAACCGACCCTGAAACTGGTCAACCAGGCATTCCGTACCAAAGAATCAATTGTAATCACTACGCAAAAAGTAGGTGAAATAGAATCTCCCAAGCAGAAAGACTTGTTCCCCATCGGGGTTGTCGGGAAGGTGCTCCGTGTATTCGAAATGCCCGGAGGCAATATTACGGCCATACTTCAGGCCACCGGACCCAAAGTCAAACTGGAGGAGATTACAAGCACTCGTCCCTTCCTGAAAGGAAAAGTATCCTTGATTGAGGAGAATATGGAGGAAGAAAAGACGGATGAGTTCAAGACGCTGATAGATACGTGCAAGGAGCTGAGCAAAAAAATAATCGACCTTTCGGACGACATTTCTCCCGACACGGCCTTCGCCCTGAAAAACCTGGACGACAACGAGGTGCTGGTGAATTTCATCTCGGGCAACTTCCCTTTCCCAATCGACGAGAAGTATGAGTTGTTGCAGATGAACGACCTGAAATCCAGACTGTACCGTCTAATTCAGCTGCTCAACAAAACTATCCAGCTGGCTACGCTGAAGCAGAACATCCAGATGCGTACCCGCGAAGACCTGGACCGCCAGCAAAAGGAGTATTTCTTGCAACAACAAATCAAGAACATTCAAGACGAACTGGGCAACGGACAGGACGGCGAAATCGAGGAACTCCAGAAAAAGGGCGAGAAAAAGCTCTGGAAACCGGAGGTGAAGGAGATTTTCGACCGCGAACTGGCCAAACTGGAACGCATCAACCCGCAATCGCCCGACTATAATGTGCAGCTGACGTATCTGCAGACGTTGCTTTCCCTGCCGTGGGGAGTCTATACCAAGGATGTGATTGACATTCCGAATGCCAAGAAGATTCTGGACAAGGAACACTACGGACTGGAGAAGGTGAAAGAACGTATTCTGGAATACCTGGCCGTACTGAAGCTGAAAGGCGACCTGAAATCGCCGATTATCTGTCTTTATGGCCCTCCGGGTGTAGGAAAGACCTCACTGGGACGTTCCATCGCTACGGCCCTGAAGCGGAAATATGTCCGCATGTCACTGGGTGGCGTACACGACGAGGCGGAAATCCGCGGACACCGCAAGACATACATCGGTGCCATGCCGGGACGTATCATCAAGAGCCTGATCAAGGCGGAGACCTCCAACCCGGTCATCATTCTGGATGAAATTGACAAGCTGAGCAACGACAACCACGGCGACCCGAGTTCGGCCATGCTGGAGGTGCTCGATCCGGAACAGAACAACACGTTCCACGACAACTATGTGGACATCGACTACGACTTGTCGAACGTCATGTTCATTGCCACGGCCAACAACCTGGGCACCATCCCTACTCCGTTGCTCGACCGTATGGAACTGATTGAGGTGAGCGGTTACATCACCGAAGAGAAAATCGAGATTGCCCGCCGCCACCTGATTCCGAAGGAAATGGAAAAGAACGGCTTGCAGAAGGAACACGTGAAGTTCACCAAGCCGGCCATCGAATACATCATCGAGAACTATACCCGTGAAAGCGGCGTGCGTGAGCTGGAGAAGAAAATCAGTAAGGTGATGCGGAAAATCGCCCTGGAAATCGCCAGCGGGGAATTTACCGAAACACATGAGCTGAAACCGAAGGACATCGAGAAGTTCCTCGGCCCGCAGGAATACTCCCGCGACAAGTACCAAGGCAACGAATATGCCGGCGTGGTGACCGGACTGGCCTGGACGGCGGTAGGCGGCGAAATCCTGTTCGTGGAAACCAGTCTGAGCCGCGGAAAGGGACAGTTGACCCTGACCGGAAACCTGGGTTCCGTAATGAAGGAATCGGCCATGCTGGCACTGGAATACCTGAAAGCACACAGCCATCTGCTCGACTTGCCAGAAGGTATCTTCGACAACTGGAATATCCATATCCACGTGCCGGAAGGAGCCATTCCGAAAGACGGTCCTTCTGCCGGAATCACGATGGTCACCTCACTGGCTTCTGCACTGACCCAGCGGAAGGTGAAAGCCAACCTGGCCATGACGGGCGAAATCACTCTGCGCGGACGAGTATTGCCGGTAGGCGGTATCCGCGAAAAGATTCTGGCCGCCAAACGTGCCGGTATCAAGGACATCATCTTGTGTGAAGAAAACCGCAAGGACATCAACGAAATCCAGCCGATGTACCTCACGGGCATGACCTTCCACTACGTGAAGGACATCAAGGAGGTGCTCCGTCTGGCCCTGACCGACGAGAAGGTGGCCGATGCCATTGATTTCACCGTGAAAGAAGACAAAGACAAAAACCAAGAAAACCCAGCACAATGAAGTTTGAGTTACAATATACGGATCCCAAATCGAATGCCCGCGCCGGTCTGATTACGACCGACCACGGGCAGATTGAGACCCCTATCTTTATGCCGGTCGGCACACTCGGTACAGTAAAGGGGGTGCATCTTCACGAACTGAAGAACGACATCAAGGCCCAGATTATCCTGGGAAACACGTATCACCTCTATCTGCGCCCGGGACTCGACATCATTGAGGGGGCCGGAGGACTGCATAAGTTCAACGGCTTCGACCGCCCGATGCTGACCGATAGCGGGGGCTTCCAGGTGTTCTCCCTCTCCGATATCCGGAAACTGCGGGAAGAGGGCGTGGAGTTCCGCTCGCACATCGACGGGTCGAAGCACCTGTTCACTCCGGAACGGGTGATGGACATCGAACGCACCATCGGGGCCGACATCATCATGGCTTTCGATGAATGTGCGCCCGGCACCTCCGACTATGACTATGCCAAGAAGTCGATGGAGCTGACGCATCGCTGGCTCGACCGCTGCTGCGCCCGTTTCAACGAAACGGAGCCCAAGTACGGCTACAGCCAGTCGCTCTTCCCCATCGTGCAGGGATGTGTGTATCCCGACCTGCGCCGGCGCTCGGCAGAGTACATCGCTTCGAAGAATGCCGACGGAAACGCCATCGGCGGACTGGCCGTAGGGGAACCGACGGAGAAAATGTATGAGATGATTGAAGTGGTCAACGAAATATTGCCTACCGACAAGCCCCGCTACCTGATGGGCGTGGGAACTCCGGTCAATATTCTGGAAGGCATCGAACGAGGAGTGGACATGTTCGACTGCGTGATGCCGACCCGCAACGGCCGAAACGGCATGCTCTTCACCAAAGACGGCATCATGAACATGCGCAACAAGAAATGGGAGAACGATTACTCCCCCATCGAAGCCGACGGTGCTTCCTACGTGGACACGATGTACAGCCGTGCCTACCTGCGCCACCTGTTCCATGCCCAGGAGCTGCTTGCCCTCCAGATTGCCTCCATCCACAACCTGGCCTTCTACCTCTGGCTCGTGGGCGAGGCCCGCAAGCACATCATCGCCGGCGACTTCTCTACCTGGAAGCCGATGATGGTGAAACGTTTATCTACCCGATTGTAATTGTAGTTTGATATGAAGCACAATGTGTTCCAGCTGTTCCGTTTCTACCTGAAGACAGGAATGGAACAGCTGAAAAAATTAAAAGGAAACCCGTTCAAGAAGAAATGGCTGAAACGGCTCGACAGGTACATCATCGTGAAGTTCCTGGGCACCTATTTCTTTGCCATCGCACTGATTATCTCCATTGCCGTGGTGTTCGACATCAATGAAAACATTGACGACTTCATCAACAACAAGGCGCCCATCAGTGCCATCATCTTCGACTATTACCTGAACTTCATCCCTTACTACACCAACCTGTTCAGTCCGCTGTTCGTGTTCATCGCCGTGATTTTCTTCACATCGAAACTGGCGGAGAACTCCGAAATCATCGCCATGTTCTCCACGGGCATGAGTTTCAAGCGGCTCATGGTGCCTTATATGATTTCGGCGGCCATCATCGCCCTGGTCACCTACGTGCTGAGCACGGAAGTCATCCCCACGGGAAGTGTGACTCGACTGAAGTTCGAACAGGTGTACAAGAACAAGAAACGGACGGACTACGTGCGCAACATCCAGTTGGAGGTGGACACGGGGGTAATTGCCTACATGGAACGCTACGAGGACTACAACAAGACGGCCTACCGTTTCTCGCTCGATAAGTTTGAAGACCATAAACTGGTGTCACATCTCACGGCCCGCCGTATCACCTACGACACGACCGCCGTACACCGGTGGATTATCAAGGACTACATGATCCGCGAGATGAAGGGCATGCGCGAAACCATCACCCGTGGTGACCGTATGGACTCCATCATCAACATGGAGCCGCAGGACTTCCTGATTACCCGCGGACAGCAGGAAACCATGACCAGTCCGCAACTTCGGGAATACATCGACAAGCAGAAGCAACGAGGGTTCGCCAACATCAAAGTGTTCGAAGTGGAATACTACCGACGCATCGCTACCTCGTTCGCGGCCTTCATTCTGACGGTCATTGGGCTCTCGCTTTCGTCGCAGAAACGAAAAGGAGGTATGGGACTTCACTTGGGTATCGGTATCGCCCTGAGCTTCTCCTACATCCTGTTCCAGACCATTTCGTCGACCTTCGCCATCAACGGAAACGCGTCGCCGAATCTGGCAGTATGGATTCCGAACATCCTCTATCTGTTCATTGCGATTTACCTCTATCGGAAGGCGCCAAAATAAAATAAAACGCTACAGAAACCCAATTCCTTTATTATAACAAAAATGCATCCCAAAGTCGTTTTTCACTTTCAGGATGCATTTTTTATTTGGAAAGTCCGAGCCTGTGAAGGACAATCATCACAAAAAGATAAGACCATTTCAACACAGAAAGACGAGACTGTTTCGACACAGAAATATTAAGGGGAAAGTCTTACAGGTTGAGTCTTAAAAGTAAAAATCTCCTGCTTTATTTCGCCTATCTGAATTGTATGGCTAAAAGCAGGAGATTCTTTGGGGTAACCGATAGATTGCAAGTAAATCTAACCCATTTTTCTATCAGCGAACGCCTCACATCTTTTTATTCTACGTCCAGATTCTCGTCACTCCATTTTACCGAACAAAGTTCTCGGGAATCACTGAAGAACGGAACTTTATTTCAAGTACGTGCGAAAGAACTGTTCGATTTTGTCGAAGGGAATCACGTCCATCCGGTCGTACAGGTCCACATGACTGGCACCGGGGATAATGAGCAGTTCCTTGTTGTCGCCCTTGAGCTTCTTGAAAGCATCTTCGCTGAAGTAACGTGAATGGGCCTTCTCGCCGTGAATCATCAGCACGGCACTGCGTATCTCATCGCTATACGACAGGATGGGCATGTTCATGAATGAAAGGGCTGAGGTCTTGTTCCACCCGTTGTTGGAGTTGAGCGAACGTTTGTGGTAGCCGCGCGGCGTCTTGTAATACGCATGATAATCCTTCACAAACTGGGGCGCATCGGCAGGCAGCGGATTGACCACGCCCCCGGCCTGCGCATACGTACCGTGACGGTAGTCTTCCGTACGCTGTGCATTAAGTTGCTTACGCATTTCATAGCGGGCATCCGCATCCATGACATCAAAATAACCGTTGGCTGTTACCCGGCTCATATCATACATCGTGGAAGTCACCGTGGCTTTGATACGGGTATCAATGGCTGCCGCATTGAGAGCCATGCCTCCCCATCCGCAAATACCCAAAATACCGATACGGTCGGCATCCACCTGGTCGCAGGTGGACAGAAAATCCACCGCCGCACAGAAATCTTCCGTATTGATGTCGGGCGAAGCTACGTAACGCGGTTCGCCCCCACTCTCACCCGTGTACGAGGGGTCGAAGGCAATGGTGAGAAAGCCCCGTTCAGCCAGCACCATAGCATATAACCCGGACGACTGTTCCTTCACGGCCCCGAACGGTCCGCTTACGGCGATGGCCGGTAATTTACCTTCTGCCTGTTTGGGCACATACATATCCGCTGCCAGCGTAATTCCATAGCGGTTTATGAAAGTCACCTTCCGGTGGTTCACTTTCGAACTCAAGGGGAACACCTTATCCCATTCCTGCGTGAGATTCAAACTCTGTCTTTCCATTTTCACCTCCGTTTTTACATCCGGCGTTGCGGCGGAAAGGCTGCCCGTAGCCAGAAACCAAGCCGCCGATGCCGCACACAACGTCTTCCACATTTTATTATCCATTTCTACAAGTTTCTATGTTTCTACGGAGGCAAAAATAACGCAAAAGCCCCACAGAGGCATTTCTGTGAGGCTCAAACTTCATTTCTGAAAAGCTCAAATCGAAAGTGGAGGTACCAGTGCCGTAGGCGGAATACCATATTGCTTCTTGAAGGCCGTGGAAAAATGGGAAGGGTTCTTGAATCCGACTTCCGCATACACCTCCACCACTTTCTTGTGTTCTTCCTTTATCAAGCGGTAAGCCACTTCCAGCCGCTTGCGAATCAGCCATTTTTCCGGTGTCAGGTCGCTCACCTTCTTGAAATCGCGCTTGAAAGTGGCCAAGCTGCGTCCTGTGTAATGCGCCAATTCCTCCAAAGTAAACTCGTACATATAGTTCCGGTTCATGAAGTCCAAAATATCCATCTTCCAAGGCATACTGAAATCAAACAGTACGATCATGAACCGCTTGTCCGTATGGAGCAAGGCCAATAATCCCTCCTCCAGTTTCAACCGCATCACGTCATCCTGCGGCTTCACCTCCGGATTGAAATAAGGAGTCATCGAAGCGAAAAGGCTCTCAATCTCTGCCGAAGGCGGAAGTTTCATCACGCCAGGAGAGAATTTCTCCACGTTTCCCAACGAACCCTTATGCAGGACATATTTCCCGTACATTTCCCGCAAAAACGGCCGAGTAAAGCACAAGTAGATACCACAATACTGTTCCCCGCAACAAGCCTTCTTGTACATCGTCACCCGGTGGTCGCGCGGAATGAACACACACTCCCCTTTTCCCACATGCACCTGACGGTTTCCGTCGTCAAGCACCATCTCACCGGAAAGCACATAATTCATGGCATATTCTCTGGAACGATGCACACAGGCATCGGCATCGTCATAGAAGAAGCTGAAAAACACGTTCTGGTAGTTAAAAATGATTTTCATAGGGTCATGGGAAAGCGGTTGAGTGTCGGGAATCATGGTTTACAATATTTTCAATGTATCTGCAAAGATACGGAAAGCCAAGTGCAGGGCCAAATAGAAGACACAGTTTTCTGATTTCAGTTATGCCGAGACAGATCCTATTTTCTTTAAAGATACAAAAAAGCT
Source organism: Phocaeicola fibrisolvens (assembly GCF_025567125.1). Classification (NCBI taxonomy): domain Bacteria; kingdom Pseudomonadati; phylum Bacteroidota; class Bacteroidia; order Bacteroidales; family Bacteroidaceae; genus Phocaeicola; species Phocaeicola fibrisolvens. Next base: position 17,586 of record NZ_JAOQJI010000009.1, read on the forward strand.
CCTTCGTGCCTTTTTGCACAAAGGAGCTTCTCCAAAATCAGACATACCAACCACTTATTGTGGCCGTACACCTTTATTTATTAGTAACCTAATTCTTTTTCAAGAGTATTGTATTTTTCCTTGTCAAGCTTCCAGTAGATGTTCAGCAAGTACTGACCCCACAACTGGCGGTTGTCTGGCTTCACTTCCTTTGCTTTTTCATAGAAAGGCTGAGCCTTTTCGTACATTTCCTTGATTTTAGCTTCATTGGTTGCATACTTCGGATCGTCCATAGAAAGCTTAGAGTTTTCTTCTACAATTTCCTGTGCAGGGAAGAAGTAGCAGTCACCAATCTTAGAATAAGATTCAGCTACGAAATCCTTACCTTCTGAAATAATCTGATTGAAAGTAGCGATAGCTCCATCGTAATCCTTCTTTTCATACTGAAGCACACCCTTTACATACAAGAAGTAAGGAGTAGAGTTCTTAGCCAATACAGCATCCATCTGAGCCAGACCTTCGTCAATCTTACCCTTCTGGATGTAATAATCCATCAAGTTACCGATGAAGTATTCCTGAGCCGGGAATTTTTCTACACCTTCCTGGATAGCAGCCAACCATTTAGTTGAGTCGGGAGTTTCACCCTTTCCGTAAGTTTCAGCCAAACACATCAATGAACGGTAACCTTCTTCTTTGTGTTCCTTACCGATAGTGGCATATTTAATTACGGCTGCATTGTCTTTCAGAGAGTTTGCAGCAAGAGCAGCATAGTTGGCAATCAACGGAGTCAGCGTATCGTTCTTTACGGCTTTTTCGCTTTCGAACAACGGGTTCTGCGGAGCATCTACATACAAACCGAAGAACTTCAAAGCATTCGCATAGTTGCCTGAGTTGTAAGCGTCAGAACCAGCGTTAGTCAGCTGAGGACGAACAGTAGCCAATGTCTTAGCCAGTTTCTTTCTCAGTTTCGGCTTCTTCAGTTCGCCGCTCTTTACCTTAGCCTGTTCTACTTCATCACATTTCGTGTAGTATTCGAACATCTTCGCCAAGCTGTTGTACAACTTAGCTGTATCAGCTTTGGCACCCGGCAAATACAGTTTCATGTTTTCATCGTCATAGATAGACTTCTGGAAATCACCAGCCAGTTTCCAAGTTTCAGGATCATTGGCGGTTGAAGGATCCGTCAATGCCGGTTCAATGATTTGCGCTGCCTTTGCGGGATCGCTCTTGGCAGATTTTGCTTCCTTCACTACGCTCTCCTGAGCGGAAACAGCACATGCTGTGAAGAATAATGCAGCTGTAAATAAAACTTTTTTCATAAAGGTTTGAATTTAGTAATACAAATATTCAAGTTAGTTTTTGTCCGGATTTTCCTCACCGTCATCCTCCACTGGCTGGATGGCTTCCCCGTCAACCGGCTGGATGTCCGATGGCTGGATGGTTTCTATGTCTTCGGGTTCTTCCTCTTCCGTTTCAGAAGCTACCTTGCAGACAGAACCAATCTGGTCATTCCGTTTTTCCAAATCAATCAGGCGTACACCCTGTGTAGCACGTCCCATGATACGCACATCGGCCACCTTCAAACGGATGGTGATACCCGACTTGTTGATAATCATCAGGTCGTTTTCGTCGGTTACCGACTTGATGGCTACCAGGTGTCCAGTCTTTTCCGTGATGTTCAAGGTCTTCACACCCTTTCCGCCACGGTTGGTCTTGCGGTAGTCCTCAATGTCCGAACGTTTTCCGTAGCCATTCTCAGATACCACCATGATGGTTTCCGTTTCCGGATCCTTGATGCAAATCATTCCGATTACTTCATCAGCCCCATCCTCATCAAGTGTAATACCACGTACACCCGTAGCCGTACGGCCCATTTCGCGGACAGCACTTTCATGGAAGCGGATGGCACGACCGTTGCGGTTGGCAATCACGATTTCGTTGTTGCCGTTGGTCATGCGCACTTCAATCACGCGGTCGTCCTCACGAATCGTAATGGCATTCACACCGTTCTGACGCGGACGTGAGTACTGTTCCAGCAAGGTCTTCTTGATGACGCCGTTCTTCGTGCAGAAAAGTACGTAGTGGCTGTTGATGAAGGCTGTATCGTTCAAGTTCTTTACACGCAGGTAAGCCGTCACCACATCATCAGCCTCGATGTTCAGCAAATTCTGGATAGCACGCCCCTTGGAAGTTTTGTTACCTTCCGGAATTTCATATACTTTCAGCCAGTAGCACTTACCTTTCTGAGTAAAGAACAGAAGAGTGTTGTGCATCGTAGCCGGATAAATATGTTCGATAAAGTCCTCGTTACGGGTTTCACTTCCCTTCGAGCCTACCCCGCCACGGTTTTGTGCATGGAATTCAGAAAGCGGCGTACGCTTGATGTATCCCATGTGGGAGATGGTGATGACCATTTCATCGTCGGCATAGAAATCTTCCGGATTGAATTCTTCCGAAGCATACACGATTTCCGAACGGCGGTCGTCACCGTATTTCTCTTTCACTTCAATCAGTTCGTCCTTGATGACCTTCTTGCAAAGCTCCTCGTTGCTCAGTATTTCCTCGAAGTAAGCAATCTGCTTCATCAAGTCCTCATATTCGGCATGGAGCTGGTCTTGCATCAGACCGGTGAGCTGGCGCAAACGCATTTCCACGATGGCGCGGGCCTGTACCTCACTCAGGTTGAAGCGGGCCATCAGGTTGGTAATCGCCTCGTTCGGGGTCTTGGCCGCACGGATGATGCGGATTACCTCGTCGATATTGTCGGAAGCGATAATCAGACCTTCGAGGATGTGGGCACGTTCCTTGGCCTTGCGCAAGTCGTAGCGTGTACGGCGGATTACCACCTCGTGACGGTGTTCCACAAAATATTTAATCAGGTCCTTCAGGTTGAGCAGACGCGGACGGCCATGAACCAGCGCCACGTTGTTCACACCGAATGAAGTCTGAAGCATGGTCATCTTATAGAGCTTATTGAGCACCACGCTGGCGTTGGCATCCCGCTTGATGTCGATGACGATACGCATACCTTCGCGGTCGGTTTCATCGTTCACGTTCGAAATGCCCTCAATCTTCTTTTCGTTCGACAAGTCGGCGATGCTCTTGATGAGTTCGGCCTTGTTCACGCCGTACGGGATTTCCGTCACCACAATCTTGTCGTGCGTAGGATGCGATTCGATTTCGGCCTTTGCCCGCATCACGATACGTCCGCGTCCGGTTTCGTAGGCATCGCGCACCCCACTTATACCATATATATATCCTCCCGTCGGGAAGTCGGGCGCCTTGATGTATTGCATCAGGCCGTCCACATCAATATCGTTGTTGTCAATGTAAGCCACACAGGCATCAATCACTTCTCGCAAGTTGTGGGTCGGCATGTTGGTAGCCATACCTACGGCGATACCCGATGCTCCGTTCACCAGCAGGTTCGGGATACGGGTCGGCATGACCGTCGGTTCCTGCAACGTGTCATCGAAGTTGTTGGTGAAGTCTACGGTTTCCTTGTAAAGGTCCTGCATCATTTCCTCGCCGATTTTCTTCAGGCGGGCTTCGGTGTATCGCATGGCGGCGGCACTATCCCCGTCGATTGAACCGAAGTTACCCTGACCGTCGACCAGCGGATAACGCATCGACCAGTCTTGAGCCATTCTGACGAGGGCTCCATATACAGACGAGTCACCGTGGGGATGGTATTTACCCAACACTTCACCCACGATTCTCGCGGCTTTTTTATACGGTTTGTCGGAGGTATTTCCCAGTTCCATCATTCCGTACAAGATACGGCGGTGTACCGGTTTGAATCCGTCTCTTACATCCGGGAGGGCGCGTGCCACGATTACCGACATAGAGTAGTCGATGTACGACGACTTCATTTCCTCTTCGATGTTGATTTTTATAATTCTGTCTTGTTCTTGCATTTAACACATTATTAATTATACTTCCTTTTCAAGGCTTGTGAAAAACCATGCTAAAGTACGACTTTTAGCCGATATACAAAAACTTTTCCCCTAAAAAATACGCGTGGCACCTCTTTTGGGAGGGCATACAGCCCGTGTGGCACACATTTTGTTAAATAGAGAAAAGACTTGATACAATATATTTGTAATAATGTATCTTTGTAACTTATCTATTTTATTTAAATTTTGAGGAAACATGAATTTGATGAGCAACGAGTTTACACAACAAGTGTCTGATATCGTCGTCTATGGAAAAGAAGAAGCCAACCGCCTGATGAACGATCACATCGAACCAGAGCATCTGCTACTGGGTATCATACGCGATGGAGAGTGCAAGGCGGCAGAGATTCTGAAATCGTTCTTCCTAGACCTGAAAGCCATCAAGGGAGAACTGGAAACGCAATTACGGAAGGTATCTATTACCGAGAACTATTCGCAGGACATTTCGTTCAGTGAAAAGGCCTCAAAAATATTGATGCTGAGCGTACTGGAAGCAAAACTAGCAAACGATGAGAAAGTGGACACTCCACATATTTTATTAGCAATGATGAGAGAAAAAGAAAACAACGCATCTAAGATATTGGAAGAAAACAATGTAACGTACGACCGGATCGCAGAACGGATGAAACAAGACGACATGGTAGTCGACGGGCTGGATCTTAACGAAGAAGATGAAGAGGAGGGAATCGGCCGACGCGAAAATAGCGAGAAAGACAAAGACCCGCTCGGCTTCCCGCAGTGGAGAACGGCACAGACCGCTTCAAAGCATCCCGACGGAGACACTCCCTACCTGAATAAATTCAGCACCGACCTGACGCAAGCTGCCCAAGCCGGAAAACTGGACCCAGTGGTAGGACGTGAGAAGGAAATCGAACGCATTGCCCAGATTCTGAGCCGACGGAAAAAGAACAACCCGATTCTGATTGGTGAACCGGGAGTAGGAAAATCGGCCATTGCCGAAGGTTTGGCACTCCGTATCATCGAGAAGAAGGTGTCGCGTGCCTTGTTCGACAAGCGGATTGTATCACTCGACATGACAGCGGTAGTGGCCGGAACCAAATACCGCGGAGAGTTTGAGGAACGTATTCGTGCCATTTTGTCAGAAGTTAAGAAGAACCCGAATGTCATTCTTTTCATCGATGAAATACACACCATCGTGGGAGCAGGCTCGGCGGCCGGTTCCATGGATGCCGCTAATATGCTGAAACCCGCATTGGCACGTGGTGAAATCCAATGCATTGGTGCCACTACGCTCGATGAATACCGGAAGAATATCGAAAAAGACGGCGCATTGGAACGGCGTTTCCAAAAAGTGCTGATAGAACCGACCTCTCCCGAGGAAACGCTTCAGATTCTACGGAATATCAAGGACAAGTATGAAGAGCACCACAACGTGGTGTATACAGAGGAAGCACTGGAAGCCTGTGTCCGGCTGACCGACCGTTACGTGACCGACCGATACTTTCCAGACAAAGCGATTGATGCAATGGATGAAGCTGGTTCACGTATTCACCTGACTCACATTTCCGTACCGAAGGAAATCGAAGAACAGGAAAAACTGCTTGCCGACACGCGACAACATAAGAATGAAGCCATCCGCTTACAGAATTTTGAACTGGCCGCCAGTTTCCGTGACCGGGAAAGACAATACCTCCAACAACTGGAATGCCTGAAAAACGAATGGCTGGAGAAACAAAAGAATAACCGTGAGACGGTGGATGCCCCTCAGATCGAAGATGTGGTATCTATGATTTCCGGTGTGCCGGTACAACGTATGGCCCAGTCGGAAGGAATCCGCCTCAAAGGGATGCGACAAGCTTTGTTGTCGAAGGTCATCGGACAAGACAAGGCGATTGACACCTTGGTGAGAAGTATCCAGCGAAGCCGTGTGGGACTGAAAGACCCGAACAAGCCGATTGGCACGTTCCTCTTCCTGGGGCCGACAGGCGTGGGCAAGACGCACCTGGCCAAGGAACTGGCCAAGAACATGTTTGGTTCTACGGATGCCATTATCCGTATCGATATGAGTGAATACATGGAAAAGTTCACCGTGTCACGCCTGGTGGGAGCTCCTCCGGGATACGTAGGTTACGAGGAAGGCGGACAACTGACGGAGAAAGTACGTCGTCGTCCCTACTCCATCGTCCTGCTGGATGAAATCGAAAAAGCACATCCCGATGTGTTCAACATGCTCCTGCAAGTGATGGACGAAGGCCGGTTGACGGATAGTCTGGGACGTACCGTCGACTTCAAGAATACGGTCATCATCATGACGTCCAACATCGGTACCCGCCAGTTGAAGGAATTCGGCAAGGGCATCGGTTTCACGGCACAAACCGCCGAGAACGAAAAGGAACATGCCAATAGCGTGATTCGCAAGGCTCTGAACAAATCGTTTGCACCGGAATTTATCAACCGTTTGGATGAAATTGTCACCTTCGACCAACTGGACATCGACTCACTGGAGAAGATTATCAATATTGAATTGAAAGGACTCTACGACCGCATCGAAGGTTGCGGCTACCGGCTCCTGCTCGACCCGGAAGCCAAACGCTTTGTGGCCGAGAAGGGCTACGACGTACAGTTCGGTGCCCGCCCCCTGAAGCGTGCCATCCAGAACCACCTGGAGGACGGCTTGGCGGAACTTATCCTCAACGAAGAGCCGGAAGCGGGCGACACCTTGCACGTATCGCTCAATGCACAGGGCGACGGACTGGAGATGAAAGTGGAAAAAGCCACGAAGGAATAAACGGAATTCTCTGTCAGAATTTCGGAATACAGACAAAATGTCAGGTACGAAGGTATCTGGCATTTTTTTTGTGAAAAGACTGGAGAAAAATTTTTATTCGACAATCATAAAAAATAAAGAGATATGCAAAAAGGTAATATCGGGGTTACAACAGAGAACATCTTCCCCATCATCAAGAAGTTTTTGTACAGCGATCATGAAATATTCCTCCGCGAACTGGTTTCAAATGCCGTAGATGCCACTCAAAAGTTGAAGACACTGGCTTCTACCGGTGAGTTCAAAGGGGAACTGGGCGATTTGACCGTCCGCGTAAAAGCCGACAAGGACAACGGTACCATCACCATCAGCGACCGTGGTCTGGGTATGACAGCCGAGGAAATCGACAAATACATCAACCAGATTGCTTTCTCCGGTGCCAACGACTTCCTGGAGAAATACAAGGACGATGCCAACGCCATCATCGGTCACTTCGGTCTGGGATTCTACTCTGCCTTCATGGTGGCCAAGAAAGTGGAAATCATCACCCGTTCTTATAAGGATGACGCCAAAGCCATGAAATGGAGCTGCGACGGTAGTCCTGAGTTCACCCTCGAAGAAACAGAGCGTAACGACCGGGGTACCGACATCATCCTGTATGTGGACGACGATTGCAAGGAATTCCTGGAAGATTCTCGTCTGCAGGGCTTGCTGACTAAGTATTGCCACTTCCTTCCGGTACCGGTAGCTTTCGGCAAGAAGAAAGAATGGAAAGACGGCAAGCAGGTAGAGACGGAAGAAGACAACCTGATTAACGACACTTGTCCTATCTGGACCAAGAAACCGTCGGAACTGAAGGAAGAGGACTACAAGAAGTTCTATCGCGACTTGTATCCGATGGCCGACGAACCACTGTTCTGGATTCACCTGAACGTGGACTATCCGTTCAACCTGACGGGTGTGCTCTACTTCCCGAAAATCAAGAGCAACATCGACCTGCAACGTAATAAGATTCAGTTGTATTGCAACCAGGTATATGTGACCGACTCCGTAGAAGGCATCGTGCCGGACTTCCTGACCCTGCTTCACGGTGTCATCGACTCACCGGATATTCCGTTGAACGTTTCCCGTTCTTACCTGCAGAGCGATTCGAACGTGAAGAAGATTTCGACTTACATCACCAAGAAGGTGGCCGACCGTCTGCAATCTATCTTCAAGAACGACCGGAAAGAGTTTGAAGAGAAATGGGACGACCTGAAAATCTTCATCAACTACGGTATGCTGACGCAGGAAGACTTCTACGAAAAGGCTTCCAAGTTTGCCCTGTTCAAGGATACAGACAACAAATACTATACGTTCGAGGAATACCAGACCCTCATCAAGGACAGCCAGACCGACAAAGACGGCAACCTGATTTATCTGTATGCCAACAACGCCGACGAGCAGTACACTTACATTGACGCTGCCAAGAACAAGGGTTACAACGTGTTGTTGCTCGACGGCCAGCTGGATGTGCCGATGATTAACATGCTGGAACAGAAGTTCGAGAAGAGCCACTTCACCCGTGTGGACAGTGACATCATCGACCGCCTGATTGTGAAGGAAGAGCAGAAGGGCGAAGAATTGCCAGCCGACAAGCAGGAAGTGCTCAGCACCTTATTCAAAGGCCAGATGCCGAAAGTGAAGAAGACCGAGTTCCACGTAGAGGCACACGCCTTGGGCGAAAGCGCTGCTCCGATTGTCATCACACAGGCCGAATACATGCGTCGTATGAAGGATATGGCCAGCATCCAGCCGGGCATGAGTTTCTATGGCGAGATGCCGGACATGTTCAACCTGGTACTGAACACCGACCATCGTCTGATTAAGCAAGTATTGAGCGAAGCAGAAAGCGCTTGTGCTGAGAAACTGGTGCCGGTAGAGTCTGAACTTGCCATGCTGACTTTGCGCCGCAACGAGTTGCACAAGGCACAGGAAGGCAAGAAGGACGAGGAAATTCCGACCACAGAGAAAGACGAACTGAAAGACGTGGAGAAGAAAATCGACGCCCAGAAGGCTGAAAAGGAAAACATCCTCAACGGCTATGCCGCCGACAACAAAGTGGTTCACCAGCTCATCGACCTGGCTCTGTTGCAGAACAACATGTTGAAAGGAGAAGCCCTGACCAACTTTGTGAAACGAAGCGTGGAAATGATTTAATTTACCCCTCAAAATAGGGAAAGCCATTCCTGCAAGCCCGCAGGGATGGCTTTTTTTGTGCCTTTTATGCCATCGGATAGAAGATAATTTGTACATTTGCGAAGATATCACGCAAACAAACAACCATGGAAAACAAAACTGAATTGATATTAATCCGTATCAGCGGAGTGGACAGGCCGGGGCTGACCGCATCGGTGACCGCAATCTTATCGAAATACCAGGTAGACATTATGGACATCGGACAGGCCGACATCCACAGCACCCTGTCGCTGGGCATTCTTTTCAAATGCTCCGACAAAGATTCCGGAAATATCATGAAGGAGTTGCTTTTCAAGGCATCGGATTTGGGCATCAACATCCGCTTCTACCCCATCAGTGCGGAGGAATATGAAACATGGGTCAGTCTGCAAGGCAAGAACCGTTACATCCTGACCCTGCTGGGCCGGAAGCTGACTGCCGAACAGATTGCCGGTGCCACCCGGATTCTGGCAGAGCAACAACTGAACATCGACGGTATCCGCCGTTTGACAGGACGTATTCCGCTCGATGAGAAAAAAGCCAACGTGCGGGCCTGCATCGAATTCTCGGTCAGAGGCACTCCGAAAGACCGCGAGGCCCTGCAGAGCCAGCTGATGCAGCTAAGTGCGTCATTGGGTATGGACTTCTCCTTCCAGCAGGACAACATGTACCGCCGCATGCGCCGACTCATCTGTTTCGATATGGATTCTACCCTGATTGAAACGGAGGTCATCGACGAACTGGCCATGCGGGCCGGCGTGGGCGACCAGGTAAAGGCCATCACGGAAAGAGCCATGCGGGGAGAAATCGACTTCTGCGAAAGTTTCAAGGAACGGGTAGCCCTGCTCAAAGGATTGGATGAAAGCGTGATGCGCGACATCGCCGAGCATCTGCCCATTACTGAAGGTGTGGAACGCCTGATGTTCGTACTCAAACGCTACGGCTACAAGATTGCCATCCTGTCGGGAGGATTCACCTACTTCGGCAACTACCTGAAAGACAAGTTCGGCATCGACTACGTGTATGCCAACCAATTGGAAATCGTGGACGGGAAACTGACCGGACGCTACTTGGGCGACATCGTGGACGGGAAGCGGAAGGCCGAACTCCTGCAACTGCTGGCACAGGTGGAGAAGGTGGATATCGCACAGACCATTGCTGTGGGCGACGGAGCCAACGACCTGCCGATGCTCTCCGTGGCGGGACTGGGAATCGCCTTCCACGCCAAACCGAAAGTAGTGGCCAATGCCCAGCAATCCATCAACACCATCGGAATCGACGGAGTACTCTACTTCCTGGGATTCAAGGATTCTTACCTCGACGAACGGGGTAAACTATAACGACAAGCATAAAACCAATATATGAAGTTTTCAGAACTGAACTTAGAAGATAGCGTCCTCGATGCATTGGACGCCATGAATTTCCAGGAATGTACGCCCGTGCAGGAGCACACCATTCCGGTCATCCTGGAAGGAAAAGACCTGATTGGCGTGGCCCAGACAGGTACGGGGAAAACAGCAGCCTATCTGCTCCCGGTGTTGAACCAGTTGAGCAAGGGAGGCTATCCGGAAGATGCCATCAACTGTATCATCATGTCGCCTACCCGTGAGCTGGCCATGCAGATTGACCAGCAGATGGAGGGTTTCTCGTATTTCATGCCCGTTTCGAGCGTGGCGGTGTACGGAGGAAACGACGGCATCCGTTTTGAACAGGAAAAGAAGGGACTGACCCTGGGGGCCGATGTGGTCATCGCCACTCCCGGCCGACTCATCAGTCACCTGAGTCTGGGATACGTGGACTTGTCGAAGGTATCGTTCTTCATCCTCGACGAAGCCGACCGCATGCTCGACATGGGATTTGCGGAAGATATCATGCAGATTGTGAAATACCTGCCCAAGGAACGGCAGACCATCATGTTCTCGGCTACCATGCCGGCCAAAATCCAACAGCTGGCCAAGACCATCCTTCACGACCCGGTGGAAGTGAAACTGGCGGTATCCAAACCGGCGGACAAGATTATCCAGGCGGCCTACATCTGTTACGAGGCACAGAAGTTGGGCATCATCCAGTCACTCTTCCAGTCGCAGGAACCGGAACGGGTGATTATCTTTGCTTCTTCCAAGCTGAAAGTGAAGGAAGTGACCAAGGCCTTGAAACGGATGAAACTGAACGTGGGCGAAATGCACTCCGACCTGGAACAGAGCCAGCGGGAAGAAATCATGCACGAGTTCCGCAACCGTCGCATTGACATCCTGGTAGCCACCGACATCGTGGCCCGCGGTATCGACATCGACGACATCCGCTTGGTCATCAACTACGACGTACCGCACGACAGCGAAGATTATGTACACCGCATCGGACGTACGGCACGTGCCAACAACGACGGATGCGCCATCACGTTTGTGAGCGAAACGGAACAGACTCGCTTCAAACAGATTGAGAATTTCCTGGGAAAAGATATTTACAAGCTCCCCGTACCCGAAGAACTGGGCGAAGGACCGGCCTATGCTCCCCGTACCTCCAAGAAAGGCGGAGGCAACAGGCAGGTCAAGAATTTCTCCCGCAACAAAAAAGGCGGATGGAAGAAGAAGGGAGGCAACCAGCCGAAAAAACAAGGCGAACGAACGGTGAAAAATTAAACCCATCTGTTTCTACCCCTCTACAAAAAGCCCGGACAAGTGCCACGTAAAGGTCAGCACTTGTCCGGGCTTTTTCTGTCGGTCAAACCAGGCTTCGGGGGAAAGAACCCTCATCCGATTTTTCTGTTCACGAAAACGAGGTTCATCATACAACCGTTCTTCCAAGATTCTTATAGTAAGATATAACAAACTGTATTACAACAAATTACTATACACTTCATAAAGTATTACTTTCACCACGGAAATACCATGAAAAAAACGCAAGTGCGTTTGCTCTTAAACGTACTTGCGTTTTATCTAAAACGTCGAAGAGTTTTGATCAAAACGCCGAAGCGTTTGGCATGAAACGCCGAAGCGTTTTCTTTCAAACGTCGAAGCGTTTTTTCACCCTTCAATTTCACTCAATTCCAGCCAGCGCATGGTCTTCTCGTCAAGCTCGTCGTTCAGGGCTGGCAGGCGCTTCGACTTCTCGGTCAGTTCGTCTACGCTCAACGTGCCACTGCACAAGTCGGCTTCCAACTGCTTCTTTTCCTCCTCCAAGGCAGCAATGTCTTTCTCCAACTGTTCCAGCTCTTTCCGCTCCTTGAACGTCAGGCGGCGTTTTTCATTCAACCGAACACGCTGGGTTTTCTCCTCCTTCGGCTTGGCGGCCTCCTTGTCGTGTTCCGCCTTGGCCAGCTTCCAGTCGCGGTAGTCGGAATAATTGCCCGGGAAATCACGGATGTCACCCTGACCTTTGAACACCAGCAAATGGTCGACCACCTTATCCATGAAATAGCGGTCGTGGCTCACCACGATGACGCATCCCTTGAAGTTCTGCAAATACTCCTCCAGCACCTGTAAGGTCACGATGTCCAGGTCGTTGGTCGGCTCATCGAGTACCAAAAAGTTCGGGTTCCGCATCAGCACCGTACAAAGATACAGACGGCGGCGTTCTCCCCCGCTCAACTTGTACACATAGCTGTGCTGTGTTTCGGGAGTGAACAGAAAATGCTGCAGGAACTGCGAAGCCGTGAGCCGCTTGCCGTTGCCCAGTTCAATCACCTCGGCAATGTCGGTAATCACGTCAATCACCTTCATCTGCTCGTTGAACTTCAGTCCCTCCTGCGAGTAATAACCGAAACGGACGGTCTCGCCGATGTCCAGTGTCCCGCTGTCCGCCTTCTCCAGTCCCATCAGAATCTTGATGAACGTGGACTTGCCGGTGCCGTTGTTGCCCACGATACCCATCTTCTCATAACGGGCAAAGACGTACGAAAAATCATCCAGTATCACCAGGTCGCCGAAACGCTTGCAGAGATGGTCGGCCTCGAAAATCTTCGAACCGATGTACGACGCCTTGACATCCAGTTTCACGTTCGAGTCATAACTTCGCTGCTTGGCCACTTTCTCCAGCTCATAGAACGCTTCCTCCCGATAGCGGGCTTTATGGCCGCGGGCCTGCGGCATCCGTCGCATCCACTCCAGCTCCGTGCGATACAGGTTGTTGGCACGGGCAATTTCCGCATTGGTCGCCTCGATGCGCTCCTGACGTTTTTCCAGGTAATAACTGTAATTTCCTTTATAAGAATACAGCTGGCGGTTGTCTATCTCTATGATTTCCGAACATACCCGGTCCAGGAAATAACGGTCGTGCGTCACCATGAGCAGACTCAGGCTTCCACGGTTCAGGTATTCCTCCAGCCACTCGGTCATGTCCAGGTCGAGGTGGTTGGTCGGCTCGTCCAGAATCAGCAGGTCCGGTTCCGTAATCAGCACATTGGCCAGGGCCACCCGCTTCAGCTGTCCGCCGGACAAGTGTCCGATTTTCTGGGAAAAGTCGCGGATTTTCAGCTGCGAGAGAATCTGCTTGGCCCGGCGTTCGTAATCCCACGCCTTCTCGTGCTCCATCCGTGCCAGCAGATCATCCAATCCGGGATTGCCGGGGGTTTCCATGCACCGTTCGTATTCCTTGATGAGTTCCACCGTGGAATTGCCATGATAGAAACATGCCTCGAGCACGGTCAGTTCTTCGGGATACTTCGGGCTCTGTTCTAGATACCCCACGCGCAGGTCACGACGGAAAGTGATTTTCCCTTCGTCATAACCTTCCTTTCCCGCCAGGATGTTCAGCAAGGTGGTCTTGCCCGAACCGTTCTTGGCAATCAGTCCGATGCGCTGCCCTTCCGCAATGCCAAAAGATATTTCATTAAAAAGCACCAAGTCGCCAAACGACTTGGTCAGGTTTTCTACTTGTAAATAAGGAGTCATAATTGATTGCTTCTAAAGTCACCAGCAGAAGGCTCAACCCATGGCCGCTTCCACCTCGTTCTTAATCCGTTCGAATTCCGCTTTCAGGTTGCACGGTTGTCCGTTGCGCACCTTGTCCCAAATCAGGGCCACCGGATTCACCCTCACCTTCGAACCGCCGAACTGCAAGGCCGGATATTCTTTCGGTCCGTCGATGACCGTCACCCATTCCATGCCGTCCATCTCATTGACCAGTATCACGCCGAAAGCCGTGCCGAATCCTTCCCACGCCTGACGCTGCTTGGGGTTGAAACGCCCGCTGTCCATCACCTTCTGCAGGTTTGCCAAATCGGCTTCCGTACCCGTGAAGTCCTTGGTCAGCTGCTTCTTGACCGTGGAAACGGCCCAGTCGTAGTCTTCGTTTATCTGGTTGATTTCCAGCACACGCACCGGAATGACGGCTTTCACCGGCTTGTCGGAAGCGCCACGCACCTTCAACGAAGCCACAATCGCTTCTCCGGCTTTCGGGCTGTCTCCCTTGACCACGGTAAACGAACATTCCACCGAAATCTCGCCCCTTCCGGTCACCCAGATGTGCGTGGTGTACCACACATTGTTTTCCTGAAAGCTCTCGGCCGAATAGACGCAGTCCCAGTTTCCCAGCTTCACTTTCTTGGCTCCACGCACTTCGCGCAGCTCATCCTCCATACACGCTGCGGCATAATCCGCTCCTTCGCCCCGATAGGCAGAAATGCGGAAATTGCCGCTCCACTTGTCCGGATTATAAAACAGGAAGCTGTCTTCCGTATCCTCAAATTCACACCAGTTGTCGGGGTACTCCAGTGAAAACCACGCCCCCGGAGAGATATATTTTTTCATAACACGTTTGTTTTATGTTCGTATGCCCATCGGGCTGACTTACTTCAGCGGGAGAATCTCAATCCAATAATCATCCGGGTCGTTGATGAAATACAGTCCCATCTGTTCGTTTTCGAAGCAGACGCATCCCATTTCCTTGTGGAACTTGCGAACCTCGTCGTAGTCGCCTGCCACACGCAGACACAGATGGCTTTCGTTCTCACCCAGCTCATACGCTTCGGTATGGTCGCGCAACCAAGTCAGTTCCAACAGGAAATTCGAACTGCCGTCGGTGAGATACACCAGAATGAACGAACCGTCGGCTGCTTCCTTGCGGTGAGACTCGTGCAGGCCCAGCGCCTTCTCATAAAATTGGATACTTTTTTCGAGGTTGGTCACGTTGATATTGAAATGGTCAAATCTTCCTTTTATTTCCATGTCCTTTTCTATTTTAGTTGTCTACAATATATCAATCCAAATCTGTCTGCTGGCCCCGATGTGCAGGTACCCACACCCGCGTGCCTTCCTGTGCGGCCAACGGGACGAAAGCCTCGGCCTTTGCATAGGCTTCGTCAAAATGCATCGGTACAAAGATAGCGGTTTTTATCCGTTTCACAAACTGCACAGGGCCGCGCATGTATTCCCGTCCCAGCCGGGGGTCGACCGGAAACAGCACCACATCCATCCGGTCAGTATAAATAGCAATGTCTTCCAATTCTCTCAGAAAGAAAGCTTCATCATGCTTCCATTCCGCTTCCGGACTCTCGTCCATCCAGTGCCAGTTGTTCAGGTCGCCGGCATGAAACACCGTTTTTCCCTCCACCTTCACCAAGAACGAAACGCCGATGTCGGTCGAGCCGAAAGCACGGATTTCCAGAAAATCATCCTGAAACACATCGCCTTTCTCCATCCAGTGTATCGTCCGCGACCGAGTTTCTCCGGCAGAAAGCTGAATGTCGCGCGAAAACACATAGACGATATCCGGCCGGCGTGCGCTCCACGACAACACCTCCCGGTTGAAATGGTCGTAATGGGAATGGCTGGCCAGCACATACAGCCGTCCTTCCCGTGAAAGGATTTCGTCGTGCAGAATCCCCTTGTCGGTCGACCGGGAGTCTTCAAAATAATCAAATACGATGGTATAGCCCTCGCCCAACAGGGCAAAGCCACTATGATACAAATATACCAGTTTCATGAGTTTTATTTTCCTGCTATAGGTTGTACGTATGCCCGCGTGGCCTTGTCGATTTCAAGGAACATGTAGTTCACCTTTCCCGAATGAATCAGGTCTTTATGTTCGTTGTAGATGCGGGTGGCATATTCCTTGGATTTCTCGAACATGAACTTCGACACACTCTCCTGCGACTTGCCCATCATCGTAGAGTCCAGTTTCTCTTCCGGGAAAAAGTCGTCCAGGTTCACATCACCAATCATGGAGGTTTCCAGGAAATGAACGTTCCGGTGCAGACGGTCCGTATAATATCCCACGAACATGTGGCCCGGTACCCGTACCAGAATCGGATTGATGTTCACAGCCTTCAGTAAAGAAGCAAACAGCACACTTCCGTCCACACAGTTAATCTGGGCCGATTTCAAGGCATCGTCGAACGTCCGCACCCGCTGGGTGAACACCACATTCGAAGAAAGGCTGCTGTTGCTGATGGAACTATATTTGAAGCCCCTTTTCTGCAACACATACCACAAGGCATACACCTGCTTGTCGACCACATCGGGGTCCTTGCTCTGATACCCCCAGAAGCGGTTGACGATGCGCGAATCAAGCGCTTCCCGCAACACCTGACTGATGTTCGGGTTGTCCTCGTTCACATACGCGGCAAAGAAATCACCCGTGTCGTGAAACTTCATCTTGCTGTCAATATATCCCAACAGACATTCGTTGATGCTGCGCACCGAATAAGTATGCACTGCCGAATATACCCGGTTGTTTATCTTCGCCTGAATAGAAACCGTGACCGGCATAGCCTGCGTATTCTCCAGCAGCGCCTGATAATTCCATATCACATCCGGAAAAACCAAGTATTCCTTTCCCGACTCAGGCAGGATGAATTCCGAAATGGAACGCGCAAAAAACGGCGTCTCCGCCAATTCAATATGCAGTTTGCTGTTGGTATGAGGGCTGCGTATCCGGATGGCGATACACGATTTGGGATTCCCCAAATAATCACTGTCGGCCGGCACAATCAACTGAGCATCGGTCGTCGCCGTTGAAAGAATCGTGACTGGAAAAATATTACCTCCCAGTTCATCCGTGATTTCCAGCCTCGAAGAAAAGGGTTCATACCTGTAAATATAAAAAGCCGAAGCCACAATCGTAAGGAATGCCAATACGAATGTGGCCAGTTTCCATTTATTCTCTCCCCTGATTGCAAATTTATCCAGTAGTGTCATCGTTCCAATTTTCTGTTTAATTATATCGGATGCAGGTTCTTAGACAGCCTGCATCCGACGGGCGATTATCTCACCGCAATACTTTCAATTTCCACCAGCACTCCTTTCGGCAGGGCCTTTACAGCCACAGCAGAACGAGCCGGGAAATCACCTTCGAAATAACGGGCATACACCGCGTTCATTTCACCAAACAATGCCATGTCGGCCAGGAAAACAGTTGTTTTCACTACGTTCGCAGTAGTCAGTCCGGCTTCTGCAAGTACATTTTTGATGTTTTCAAACACACGTGTAGTCTGTTCGGTGATTCCACCTTCCACTACTTCGCCCGTAGCTGGATCTACCGGAATCTGTCCGGACAAGAAAAACATTCCGTTTACTTCCACAGCCTGGCTGTAAGGACCGATAGCAGCGGGTGCCTTTTCTGTAAAAATTACTTTCTTCATAAAATTTAATGTATCAATTAAACTGTCTTTTCAACGGCTAAATTAGCACATTTCTTTTAATCATGGGGCAGAATACACAAAAAAAGTCGGTATTTATTCGTGATTGTAACAAAAAACTCTTACTTTTGTCCTCGCAAACAAGCAAAAGGGTATCGGGAAACGGATTCGTATCCAAGCCCTGTGTCAAAACAACAAGCGAAAACAATCAAGAACATTGATAATTCAAACGTGTGAAGGAGAAAAAAATCTTCTGAACGATTACGTATGCTTCACACAATATTAATAAATCATTTAACCTATTTATGTACAATATCATTCAATTAAACGACAAGGATTTGTCCGAATTGCAACAGATTGCCAAAGAGTTGGGTCTGAAAAAAACCGATTCGCTGAAAAAAGAAGAATTGGTGTACCGTATTCTGGACGAACAGGCCATTGTCGGCGCGACGAAAAAGGTAGCGGCCCAGCAGAACAATGAAGAACGCAAGGAAGGGCAACCGCGCAAACGTTCACGTATCAGCGTGAAAAAAGAGGGAGACAAGGTGTATACAGCCACCAAAGACAAAGCGCAGAAATTAGAAGCCAACACACCTGCCCTGCCAGCCCCCGCTCCTTTATTTAAAGAAATTGACGCTCCGGCTGAAAAAGCAGCCCTCAGCGCACCCGCGGAAGAAAAACCAGCTGTCACAGAGGCTGCCGCCACAACAGAAGAAAAGCCAAAATCCAAACGAGGACGGAAACCAGGTTCCAAAAACAAATCAACACTGGCAAGAGAAGCTGAAGAAGCTGAAAAGAAACAAGCTGCTGAAGCGACCAAACCGGCTCCACTTCCTTTTGATGACGACATGGAACTTCCGCCGCTTGACTTGAACAACAACGATTTTATTCCTATAGAAGACTTGCCATCAGAAAAATTCGAAATACCCTCGGAACTGCTTGGCAAATTTGAAGCGACCAAAATGGAGACTCCTGCTCCTACAGCTCCGGCCAAGGAACCCAAGCAAAGATTCCAGCAACGGCAAACCCGCCAGAACAACCGGAACAACCGCCCCGGCAACCCAAGCAAAGACAATAGCTTGCAAAACAACGGACAGAATGCGGAACAGCAAGGCGCCACTTCTACAGAAACTGCATCCAACGCAGCCACACCTGCCAAACCGGTAGAAAAAGCCTACGATTTCGATGATATTCTTCAAGGTACAGGGGTACTGGAAATCATGCCCGACGGCTACGGATTCCTCCGTTCTTCCGATTACAATTATCTTTCTTCACCCGACGACATTTACGTATCACAGTCACAAATCAAATTGCTCGGCCTGAAAACCGGTGACGTGGTAGAAGGCACAATCCGCCCACCCAAGGAGGGTGAAAAATATTTTCCTTTGGTCAAGGTATCCAAAATCAACGGACTCGATCCGACTCTGGTACGCGACCGCATTCCATTCGACCATCTTACCCCGCTCTTCCCGGACGAGAAGTTCAAACTCTGCAAAGGTTACAACGACAACTTATCGGCCCGTGTAGTCGATTTGTTCGCTCCTATCGGAAAAGGACAGCGCGCCCTGATTGTGGCGCAGCCTAAGACAGGTAAGACTATCCTGATGAAAGACATTGCCAATGCCATCGCAGCCAACCATCCGGAAGTGTACATGATTATGCTGCTCATCGACGAACGTCCGGAGGAAGTAACCGACATGGCACGGAGCGTCAATGCAGAAGTGATTGCTTCTACTTTCGACGAGCCGGCTGAACGTCACGTAAAAATTGCAGGCATCGTATTGGAGAAAGCCAAACGAATGGTAGAATGTGGACACGATGTAGTCATCTTCCTCGACTCAATTACCCGTCTGGCACGCGCCTACAACACGGTTTCTCCGGCATCCGGCAAGGTGCTTTCCGGAGGTGTGGATGCCAACGCACTGCACAAACCCAAACGTTTCTTCGGTGCTGCACGTAACATCGAAGGTGGAGGTTCATTAACCATCATCGCCACTGCCTTGATTGATACGGGTTCCAAGATGGATGAAGTCATCTTCGAGGAATTCAAGGGTACAGGTAATATGGAATTGCAGCTGGACCGCAACCTGAGCAACAAACGTATTTTCCCGGCAGTCAACATTGTCGCATCCAGCACTCGCCGCGACGATTTGCTGTTGGACAAGACCACGCTCGACCGCATGTGGATTCTCCGCAAATACCTGTCGGATATGAATCCTATCGAAGCTATGGACTTCGTGAAAGAACGATTGGAAAAAACAAAAGACAACGACGAATTCCTGATGAGCATGAATTCCTGATGTTCCACAAAATAAAAAAAGAAAAACTCCTTTGCACGTTTGCTGTACAAAGGAGTTTTTCTTTTGCTTTTCTTTTTTCTCAGAATGGCAAATCATCTTTCTCATCTGTCATTGAGAAATCGGCCGGAGCCGCATTCACCGGAGGAAAAGGAGCTTCCGTTGGAGGCACCTGAGGAGGAGTAGCCCCCACACGTTCTACTTTCCAGGCACGAATACTGTTGAACCAGCGTCCCTGCCATTCACGGGCATCAATATCAAAAGACACATTCAGTTCTTCTCCAATCTGAATATTAAACTGCTTGATCTTGTCGTCTCCAAACACATCAAAGCACATACGACGCGGATACTGATCGTGCGTCTCGATGACATATTCTTGAACTTTCCATTCATTTCCATTACGAGAAGTACCGCCTTTCGGCTCCAAAACTGCAATCACTCTTCCTGCTAATTCCATAAATCTTATTTTTAAATTCGGTGACGAAATTACGACTTTCCACAGAAGAAAACTAATTTTTAAGGCCTTTTTTATGGGCTGTATGTAATCTTTTCGTAACTTTGGCAATTGGTTTAAGGCACCCTAAGATGCTTTTTCAGAACAAAAACAAAACAAAAAATAAATATAAAAAACTATGAAGTTTATCGTTTCAAGTACTGCTTTATTCAGCCACTTGCAGGCTATCAGCCGAGTAATTAACTCAAGAAATTCCCTACCGATTCTGGACTGTTTCCTTTTTGAACTGAGAGACGGTACGCTCTTCATGACGGCTTCGGACAACGACACTACCTTGTCGACTTCCATCGAAGTGAATGAATCAGACAGCGACGGACGGTTTGCCGTTTCTTCCAAGACTTTGCTGGAAGCATTGAAAGAAATCCCGGAACAGCCGTTGAATTTTCACATAGAAACCAGTAACATGGAAATTACCGTGGAATATCAGAACGGCAAGTACAGCCTGATGGGCCAGAATGCCGACGAATATCCGCAGGCACAGGAACTGGGAAACAACGCTGTACAAGTAACCATGGGAGCAGATATCTTGATGAACGGGGTAAACCGCAGCTTGTTTGCCACAGCCGACGATGAACTTCGTCCGGTGATGAACGGTATTTATTTTGACATCAGTACGGAAGACATCACGCTGGTGGCCAGCGACGGACACAAGCTGGTGCGTTGCAAGACGTATGCGGCTCATGGAGCTGAAAAAGCAGCCTTCATCTTGCCGAAGAAACCGGCTAACCTGCTGAAAGGCTTGCTGCCGAAGGAGCAGGGAGACGTACAAATCGGATTTGATGACCGCAACGCGATGTTCACCTTGGAGAACTACCAGATGGTATGCCGCCTGATTGAGGGACGTTACCCGAACTATAACTCGGTAATTCCGCAGAACAACCCGCACCGTGCCATCATCGATCGTGGTATGTTCATCAGTGCCCTGCGCCGTGTATCTGTGTTCTCTTCCCAGTCCAGCAGCTTGATCAAGTTGAGCCTATCAGAGAACCAGATGAAGATTTCTGCACAAGACATTGACTTTTCTACCTCAGCCGAAGAAACCATTGTATGCCAGTATGGAGGAAACCCGATGAGCATCGGCTTCAAATCGTCTTTCCTGATTGATATCCTGAACAACATTTCCGCACAAAACATCATCATCGAACTGGCTGACCCGTCACGTGCGGGAGTCATCGTGCCGGAAGAACAGGAAGAAAACGAAGACTTGCTGATGTTGCTGATGCCAATGATGCTGAATGACTAATATATTCATTTGTACACATAACTTACTCATGAAACTGAACTTGAAAAATCCGCTCGTGTTCTTCGACCTGGAGACCACGGGCACCAATATCAATACAGACCGTATCGTTGAAATCTGTTACCTAAAAGTATATCCCAACGGAAATGAGGAGGCCAAAACGCTCCGTATCAATCCGGAAATGCACATTCCGGAGGCATCGACTGCCATCCACGGTATTCACGACGAGGACGTGGCCGACTGCCCTACCTTCAAGGAGGTTGCCAAGGACATTGCCAAAGACATTGAAGGGGCCGACATTGCCGGATTCAATTCCAACCGTTTCGATGTGCCCGTACTAGTAGAAGAATTTCTGCGTGCCGGCATCGACATCGACCTGACCAAACGGAAGTTCATCGACGTGCAGGTTATTTACCACAAGCTGGAACAACGCACACTTTCGGCTGCCTATAAGTTCTATTGCGGCAAGAACCTGGAAGATGCGCATACGGCCGAAGCCGACACACGGGCTACGTATGAAGTGCTGAAGGCACAGCTCGACCACTATCCGGATGTGTTGGAAAACGACATCAATTTCCTGTCGGAATATTCCAGCTACAGCAAGAACGTGGACTTTGCCGGAAGAATCATCTATGACGACAAGGGAGTGGAGGTTTTCAACTTCGGAAAATACAAAGGAATTCCCGTGGCCGAAGTACTCAAGAAAGACATGGGCTACTACGGCTGGATTATGAACGGAGATTTCACACTGAATACGAAAAACGTACTGACCAAGATTCGCCTGCGCGAAACAGGACTGGTCAAGTAAAAGGAAATTGTGCATGAATACACTACAAGGCAAGAAAATCGTACTGGGTATCACGGGCAGCATCGCGGCTTACAAGGCAGCGGTACTGACACGGGCACTGATCAAGAAGGGGGCGGAGGTGCAGATTGTCATCACTCCGGCAGGAAAGGAGTTCATCACGCCTATCACCCTCTCGGCCCTGACCAGCAAGCCGGTCATCAGCGAGTTTTTCTCACAGCGCGACGGCACGTGGCACAGTCACGTGGATCTGGGATTGTGGGCCGATGCCATGATTATTGCTCCGGCTACGGCTTCCACCATCGGCAAGATGGCACACGGAATAGCCGACAACATGCTGGTCACCACCTACCTGTCGATGAAAGCACCGGTATTCGTGGCGCCGGCCATGGACCTGGACATGTTTGCCCATCCTTCCACCCAGCATAATCTGGACATTCTACGCAGCTACGGCAACCATATCATCGAACCGGCTTCAGGCGAACTGGCCAGCCACTTGGTAGGAAAAGGACGCATGGAAGAACCGGAGAAGATTGTGGAAGTATTGGAAGAGTTTTTCGCCCGCCAGCAGGACCTGGCCGGACGGAAGATTGTCATCACGGCGGGCCCTACGTACGAGAAGATTGATCCGGTACGCTTTATCGGTAATTATTCTTCCGGGAAAATGGGATATGCCCTGGCCGAAGCCTGCGCCACACGAGGGGCTGAAGTCACCTTGGTAAGTGGCCCTGTCACCCTGCATACCGTCCATCCGCACATTCACCGCATAGACGTGGAAAGTGCGGCGGAAATGCATCAGGCTGCAGCCGAAGCCTTCAAGGAGGCCGATGCCGGAATCCTCTGTGCCGCCGTGGCCGATTTTACCCCGGAACAGGTAGCCTCACAGAAAATCAAGCGGGAAAAAGACGACCTCGTGTTGCGGTTGAAGCCAACATGCGACATCGCCGCCTCGCTCGGGAAAGAGAAACGACCGGGACAGGTGCTGGTGGGATTTGCCTTGGAGACCTGCGACGAAGTAAATCATGCCCAGGACAAGCTGGCCCGGAAAAACTTCGATTTCATCGTACTGAACTCGTTGAACGACAAAGGGGCCGGATTCCGCTGCGACACCAACAAAATCACGATTATCGACCGTTCGGAAGCTGTTTCCTATCCGCTGAAAAGCAAGAAGGAAGTGGCCGAATACATTGTAGACAAACTTTCGAGTCTGTTTCATTCTTAAATCACCATGCTACAGTCTATTTTCATACAAAACTATGCGCTGATTGACAAACTGGACATCAGCTTCACTTCCGGGTTTTCGGTCATCACCGGGGAAACCGGAGCGGGAAAGTCCATCATCTTGGGGGCCATCGGACTTCTGCTGGGACAGCGGGCCGATGTGAAAGCCATCAAGAAAGGGGCTTCGAAGTGCATTGTGGAAGCGACTTTCCGGATTGCCAACTATGGCATGGAAGCATTTTTCCAAGAAAACAACATCGAATACGAGCCGGACGAATGTATCCTGCGCCGTGAAGTGTCGGCCAACGGGAAAAGCCGGGCATTCATCAATGATACTCCTGCCTCGCTTGCACAGATGAAGGTGTTGGGCGAAAAACTGATTGACGTACACAGCCAGCATCAGAACCTGTTGCTGAACAAAGAAGGGTTCCAGCTGAACATCTTGGACATTCTGGCGCAGGACGAGACACAGTTTTCTGCTTATCAGGCCGTCTATCAGTCGTATAAGAAGATAGCAAAGGAACTGGAGGATTTTATCGCACAGGCTGAAAAGAGCCGACAGGATGAAGACTATATCCGTTTCCAACTGGAGCAACTAGAGGAGGCCGGACTGAAAGAAAACGAACAGACGGACTTGGAACAGGAGGCGGAAACGCTGAGCCATGCCGAAGACATCAAGGCCGGACTCTACAAGGCCAGCCAACTGATTAACGGTGAGGAAGGCGGTACGGTATCGCTCACCAAGGAATGTATGCAGACGCTTCAGGGACTGACTCAGGTATATGCTCCGGCACGGGAATGGATGGAACGACTGAACAGCTGCTACATCGAACTGAAAGACCTCGCCCGCGAGATTGACAATGCGGAAGAAGAAGTGGAATTCAATCCTTCGCGACTGGATTTCGTCAACGAACGGTTGAACCTGATTTATTCCTTGCAGCAGAAACATCACGTACAAACGGTAGAGGAGCTGTTGGAACTGACGGAAAACTACCGTAACCAGTTGAATGCCATCACTTCTTTCGACGACCGGATTGCAGAATTGGAAGGAGAAAAGAAAAAGCTCTACGCAGAAGTGCTGAAACAGGCCGGTGTGCTGACCCAACTCCGTACGCAGTCGGCCCGCCACATCGAATCACAGATGGAATCTCTGCTTATCCCGCTGGGAATGCCCAACGTACGGTTTGCCGTGGAACTGACGGCCCGCAAGGAACCGGACAGCAAGGGGATGGACAGCGTGACTTTCCTCTTCTCGGCCAACAAGAACGGTACGCTGCAGAATGTAGCTTCCATCGCGTCGGGAGGTGAGATTGCCCGCGTGATGCTCTCGCTCAAGGCCATGATTGCAGGGGCCGTAAAACTTCCTACCATTATCTTCGATGAGATTGACACGGGGGTTTCGGGCTCCATCGCAGAAAAGATGGCCCTCATCATGCAGGACATGGGACGACAGAACCGGCAGGTCATCAGCATCACGCATCTTCCTCAAATTGCAGCCCGCGGCATCGCACACTACAAGGTGTACAAGGAAGATACCGAGACCGGAACAAACAGCCACATCCGACGGTTGTCGGACGAGGAACGGGTGCAGGAAATCGCCCACATGCTCAGCGGCAGTACACTTACTGAGGCTGCCGTACAAAATGCACGTGCCCTGCTAGGCTTTAACTCATAACAAGAAACTACAAGACCATGATAGAAAAGAACGAAATGATTTTCGGCGTACGCGCCGTCATCGAGGCTATCCAGGCCGGAAAAGAGATTGACAAAGTGTTAATCAAAAAAGACATCCAGAGTGACTTGTCGAAGGAACTCTTTGCAGTATTGAAAGATACTTTTATTCCCGTACAACGGGTGCCGGTGGAACGCATCAACCGTATCACCAAGAAGAACCACCAAGGCGTGGTGGCCTTCATCTCGCCCATCACTTACCAGCGCACGGAGGACATCGTGCCCTTCCTGTTCGAACAGGGAAAGAACCCGCTGCTCATCCTGCTGGACGGACTGACAGATGTACGCAACTTCGGAGCCATTGCCCGCACGTGTGAATGTGCCGGAGTGGATGCCATTATCATCCCTTCCAAGAACAGTGTCAGTGTGAATGCGGATGCCATCAAGACTTCGGCAGGAGCCTTGCACACGATTCCCGTTTGCCGCGAAAGCAACGTGACAAACACTATCAAATTTCTGAAGGACAGCGGATTCAAGATTGTAGCGGCCACAGAAAAAGGTGATTATGACTATACCAAGGCCGACTACAAGAGTCCGACCTGCATCATCATGGGAGCGGAAGATACAGGTGTGCCTTACGACCACTTGGCTCTTTGTGACGAATGGATCAAGATTCCTTTGTTCGGAAACATCGAATCACTGAACGTATCCGTAGCAGCGGGTATCCTGATTTATGAAGCCGTGAAACAAAGGGGATTCGGAGAAGAATAAAACAATAAAACATACAACTACCATGAAAATGAGAAAATTTACCCTTATTCTGACGTGTTACGGAATGGCTTTCCAGATGGGGTTTGCCCAGGAACTTCCAAAATGGGCAAACAAAGCCCGGAAAGCGGTATTTTCCGTCGTCACGTATGACAAAGACAACCAGATTCTCAATACCGGCAACGGATTCTTTATCGACGAAAATGGAACAGCTGTTTCGGACTATACCTTATTCAAAGGGGCCGAACGTGCCGTCGTAGTCACTGCCGAAGGAAAGGAACTTCCAGTAGAATACATTCTAGGAGCCAATGATATGTACGATGTGGTAAAGTTCAAAACGGCTTACGACAAGAAAATTGAAGCATTACAGCCCACTTCCCGTCCGGGAACAGTGAACGAGACCGTATACGTACTGCCCTATTCTACACAGAAAGCACCAACTGGTACACACGGTACTATTGCCAAAATTGATACTATCAGTCACAACTCCTTCTATTACACTCTGAACATGAAAACAGGTGACAAAACGGTCAGCTGCCCAGTGATGAACGCAGAAGGAGAAGTCATGGGATTGGTGCAGAAGAACAGTGACAAAGAAAGTACTTCGAGCTATGCTATCGGCATCGGATATGCCAAGAGTCTTTCCATCAGCGCCCTGTCGGCCAACGACTTCGCCCTGAATGCCATCGGTATCCGCAAAGGATTGCCGGAAGATGAGTCACAGGCTCTGGTATATGTGTACATGGCTTCGTCCAACCTGACCCGGGATGAATACTTGAATCTGCTGAACGAATTCATTCAGCAATATCCTAAAAACAGTGAAGGTTACTCTCGCCGGGCTACCTGCTACATCGGATATGGTGATGACGCCCACTATGCATTGGCTGAAAAGGATTTGCAGACCATGGTGGAAGTCAACGACAACAAAGGAGATGCCTATTATAACCTCTCTAAGCTATTATATAATTACGTACTGGGGTTACAAGGTGCCAAACCTTACGGCGACTGGACGCTGGAACGCGCACTGAAAGAAATCAATACAGCTCTTGAGAACGACAAACAGGGATTATACTATCAGTTGCAGGGAGATATTTATTTTGCCATGCAGAAATATCCGGAAGCCTTTACCAGCTACGAAGAGGTGAACCGCTCCCCGCTGGCTTCGGCTGCCACTTTCTATGCAGCAGCCAAAACGAAAGAACTGATCGAGGGTGCTTCCAAGAAAGAAGCCATTGCATTGATGGACAGTGCCGTGGCGAAATACAATCCCCCTTATGGAAAAGATGCAGCTCCCTATCTCTATGAGCGTGCTCGCATGAAAGACGAGGACAAACAATTCCGCGAAGCTGTAGGCGACTACAACCTCTTCTATGATGCCATGATGGGACAAGTAGCTGCCGATTTCTATTTTATCCGTGAACAGGCTGAAATGCAATGTCGTATGTATCAGCAGGCCATCAACGACATCAATCAGGCAATTGAAATGGAACCCAAAAACGTAGACTACTGGGTAGAAAAAGGAAGTGTACATCTTCGAGTCAACCAGCCGAAAGAAGCTATTGAAGCATTGAATAAAGCCATTGAATTGGATGCAAAGAATGCGGCTGCTTACCGCATGCTAGGCTATTGCCAGATACAACAAAACAAGAAGAAAGAAGGGTTGGCCAACTTGGAGAAAGCCGTGGAACTGGGAGACACCGTCGCCAAGAACCTGATAGAAAAATATAAATAATCATTTTATGAACAACAGAGTCTGTCACCTTTTCGGTATCCGCTACCCCATCATTCAAGGAGGAATGGTGTGGTGCAGCGGCTGGCGACTGGCTTCAGCCGTCAGCAACGCAGGTGGACTAGGATTGTTGGGAGCTGGCTCCATGCATCCGGAAACCTTGCGCGAACACATCCGCAAGTGCAAGGCGGCTACCGACAAACCGTTCGGCGTCAATGTACCGTTGATGTATCCTGAGATTGATACCCTTATGGACATTATTCAGGAAGAAGAAGTGAAAATTGTGTTTACCTCTGCGGGTAACCCGAAGACATGGACTTCCAAGCTTCAACAGGCTGGCATCAAGGTAGCCCATGTGGTATCTTCCAGCCGTTTCGCCATGAAATGTGAAGAAGCCGGAGTGGATGCCATTGTAGCCGAAGGATTCGAGGCCGGCGGCCACAACGGACGGGAAGAAACCACCACCTTCTGCTTGATTCCGGCAGTGAAGAAAGTATGTACCGTCCCCCTCATTGCTGCAGGAGGCATCGTGTCGGGAGAAAGCATCCTGGCTGCGGAAGCCTTGGGCGCAGAAGGTGTACAAATGGGTACCCGCTTCGCCCTGACGGAAGAAAGTTCGGCCCACTTCACCTTCAAGGACCGGTGCCTGCGACTGAACGAAGGAGACACGCAACTGACCCTCAAGCAGCTTTCTCCTACCCGACTGGTCAAAAACGACTTCTACAAGCAGGTGGAAGAAGCCGAACAAAAGGGTGCTTCCGTCGATGAAATGAGGGCTTTATTAGGCAAAGGCCGGGCCAAGAAAGGTATTTTTGAAGGAGATATCTATGAAGGAGAGCTGGAAATCGGACAAGCCGCCTCACAGATTCACCAGTTGCAGACGGTAGATGAAGTGATGACGGAACTAGTGGAAGATTATCGCAAGGCCCTCCGTCAACTACAGGACAAGCAGGGCTGGTAAACGGGAATGCTTTAATGTAAAGAGTTTACTCCATACCTAAATCCATTGTCCCGATAGATGCAAAGTTTCCATCCCCCAATAGTAAGGAAATACAATCCGCAAGACGCGGCCATAAAAAGTATCAAAGTCTTGGAACAGCAATACCTTGGGAACACGTACACATCATAACTTAACCATAAGAGGTCTCAAGGGCCTCCGAATTTGAGGATGTATTTACAAAGGAATCCCCTTATTTTTCGCTTTCTCCCTCATAAGAAGAAAAGTAGAAAAATAAGGGGATTCTTATATTATCTCACTTATAGACTAACTACCGGACCGTTCCTTCGGAGAGACCCTATGTGGAAACTACCATTGGTTCCTCACGGTCAATCCCTGCCAGAACGCCTTATTGAAGAGATTCAAGAAGTTTCTCGCGGGCTGGCTTCAAAAAGGATATCCTCGCAACAAACTTTAGGAGACTTCGAAGAATCATCCCACCGTTGTACAACCTTTCAGCTTTCCGCGAAGCAGAAACCCTCAGCCTCCTTCAGAAAAAAATTTCACTTCCTACTTATTCCGCTTCAGAAACAACGAATTGGTAATGGTAGACGGAAGTTCCTCCTGATAGTGCGTCACCATGATCAAGGTCTTATCCTTCCGGTCACAGAAAGCCTCGATGACATCCTTCACCAACCGGCGGTTGCGCATATCCAAACCGTGCAAAGGCTCGTCCAGAATCAGCAGTTCAGGGTCTTTGACAAACGCACGAGCCAAAAGCACCATACGCTGTTCCCCACTGGAGAGCTGAAGGAAGCTGCGGTCTTTCAAATCGGCAATACCAAAGATGTCCATCCACCACACGCACGTCTCCACATCCTTTTCCTGCGTCTTGCGATACAAACCGATGGAATCGTGCAAACCGCTGGCCACGATGTCAATGGCCGGAAGGTTCTTCAAATAAGCACGGTGCATTTCCGGACTCACATAACCGATATGCTTCTTGATTTCCCAAATACTCTCGCCACTGCCCCGTTTGCGTCCAAACAACGCAATGTCGCACGCATAACTCTGCGGATTATCGGCACAAATCAAACTCAGCAACGTAGACTTTCCGGCCCCGTTCTCTCCGCTGAGTGCCCATTTCTCTCCGCACTTCACCGTCCAGTCGAGGTCTTTCAGGATGACCCGTTCCCCATATCGGATGCTTACCTTATTCAAGTCTACGATATGCTCCGTATGATACAGGTTCTCGGCATACGGCAAATCCAGTATCCGCTGCCGCTTCTCATCAGACAGCACATGTGCCGGAGCCGGTTCCCGGTGAGCCAGGTATTCCTGCAACGTGATTTTCGGTCCACAGTGACGGTCTTCCACCGGTATCACGTGCGTAATAAACGTCGGAATATCGTCCGTCTTCGACAAGACCAGAATCACCTGCAAATCTGTCATCTCCGTCAGCTTGCCCAGCAACGTATGCAACAGTCCGCGTGTCCGTGCATCCAGACCGATGAAAGGATTGTCCATAATCAACACCCGCGGACCGCTCAGCAACGTCTTAGTCAGCTGGAACTTGCGGAGTTCTCCACTGGAAAGCAGGATAATGTGCTTGCTGAGCATCTCCTCTATCCCAAACAAGTCGTAGAGTGCCTTTCGGAGCTGCTCGTCTTTGCACTCCGGCAGCAAATCGGCCACGATGGGCGTATCGTCCAAGTCGTGTGAGTTCCATCGCTGCTGGTAATAATAATTTCCATCGGCATCCCCATACGAGTCGCGGAAAGTGATGTATTTGATGTTGTCACAAGCCATTTTGGATTCTGAAGGAGAGAAATCATACTTCACCTCGTTCATCAGCAACGGATAACGGCCCGTGATGGTATCTACCAACAGGCTCTTTCCCGCCCCGTTCGGTCCCACAATGGCCACATGCTCTCCCGCAGCAATCTGCAAGTTAATAGGTTCCTTCATCCGATAGAGCGGATGACGTGTCACTCCGTTCTCAATTGTAATTACATTCTGCATTGTCTCTTTTAGCTTTTAATTGTTCCTATGTCGTTGTTTTGTTTATTGATGCACAATCATGGCCGTGCGGGGAGCCACCGTGAGCACATTGCCCGTCAACGTACCCAGTCCCAGCACATTGTCCACACGTCCGTCGCGACAGGCTATCCAATAACGTCCTTCGGGCACATTGACCTGCACTGGTTCCGTACGTGCGTTAAGCACCACCACCGTATTCAGCCACGAATCACCCGCCGGACTTCCCTTAATACGAAAAGCCACTACATTGCTGGCTGGTGTCGGCAAGAACTCCAAGTGCTTGGCTATCAGTGAAGCATCACCCATACGGAATGAAGGATGCGCCTTACGCATGGCAATCAATCCGCGCACGTAATCAAAGAAA
This sequence comes from Phocaeicola fibrisolvens, assembly GCF_025567125.1. Classification (NCBI taxonomy): domain Bacteria; kingdom Pseudomonadati; phylum Bacteroidota; class Bacteroidia; order Bacteroidales; family Bacteroidaceae; genus Phocaeicola; species Phocaeicola fibrisolvens. The sequence goes on from NZ_JAOQJI010000009.1 coordinate 48,624, forward strand.
TCATGATGTGAAGTCTTTCTCCGCCAGTCGATGGCATTGACGGCATCCGGGCTCTTGTAAGAATTGGCCACTCCCTGCTTGTCACGCAGAATCTCATCCCCTGCATACCAGAACGGAATGCCCTGCGACGTGAATACCGCCGTAGCCGCCAGCTTGGCCAGTGCATTCATCTCCTGCTCCGAAAGTCCCGGCAAGGTCGTTTTCAATCGATCAGCCAGGCAGAGGTCGTCGTGACAGCTCACGTAACTGATGAGCTGGTCGGGCTGCGTAGCCCAAAAATGAAGCTCCCTCTCCGCCTTTACCGTGGCCAGTGAATCTTCCGTCAGACTATCCGCAAGGGTTGTACTCTGCACAGATGCAGCTGCATGCTTTACCGACAGCTGCGGATGGGCAGTGCCTCCTACCAATCCGAACTTCACACCCGCCGCATGCCCCATACGGCCGATGACAAACGCACCTTTGGATTCATCGTTCCAAGGACCACGCAATGCATCGCGCATCTCGTCACAAAACATACCGATATGCGGAAGCTGCGGCGCGTTCTTCTTCATGGCCAGCAGGCTGTCTGGCAATTGCGGACGATTGGCTGCCCAGCCTTCTCCATAAATATAAATCGTAGGATCAATCCGGTCGAGTGCCCGGCGAATTTCGTTCATCGTTTCGATGTCATGGATGCCCATCAGGTCGAAGCGGAAACCGTCGATATGGTATTCCCTGGCCCAATAGCAGACCGACTCAATCATGAAACGCCGCATCATCGGACGTTCGCTAGCCGTTTCATTTCCACACCCCGAGGCATTCGCCCATTTCCCTTCGTCATCCGTCCGATAAAAATACCCAGGTACCGTGCGTTCGAAGTTACTTCCTTTTATAATCGCGGTATGGTTGTACACCACATCCATCACCACCCGGATACCCGCCCGGTGAAGGGCCATCACCATCTGCTTGAATTCCCGGATACGCACATCCGGCTTATAAGGATCGGTGGCATACGAACCTTCCGGCACGTTATAGTTTTTCGGGTCATAACCCCAGTTGTACTGCGGCTTATCGAGCTTCGTTTCGTCCACCGACGAAAAGTCGAACGACGGCAACAGCTGTACGTGAGTCACCCCCAGTTCCTTCAGATGGTCGAGCCCCGTCTTCTCCCCCAGATAAGTCTTTGTACCCTCTTCCGTGAGTGCCAGAAACTTACCCCGGTTATGAATGCCCGAGACTGTATCGATGGAAAAATCCCGGTGATGTAGCTCATAAATGATGATATCCGAAAAACGCTTCAACGGCGGACGCTTGTCTTCGTTCCACCCCTTCGGGTTCGTCGCACCCCAGTCGATGATGGCTGCCCGGTCGCCGTTCACTCCCACCGCCTTGGCCAGCAGCCCGGGAGTATCTCCCTGCCATACGTCGTCAATCTTCACGTTGAACGTATAGAACTTCCCTTTCAGGTCTTCGTCCACCCGGGCCCGCCACATCCCGTCGGATGCCGGCTCCATCTTCACCATTCGGTAGGCCGAGCCTCCCTGCCCTTTCTCATAGAGCAACACCCGCACCTCCTGTGCCGTAGGTGCCCAAAGCGAAAACTTCGTGACGGAAGGGGCATACACCATTTCCTCCCATTCACCGTCGTACACCGGATATTTGTCGAACGTCGTCTGTGCATCCTGGTGCGAGGATGTACATCCTGCTACCACTGTCATCATTGACATTACGACAAGATGCTTCAGTTTCATATTTCTTTTCTCCTATTTTTTTATGCGTTCCGGATTCTTGGCAATAAAATCCTTCCAACTGGAATACGCTTTCGGCATTTCCGGACGTCCCATCTGCAGGTAATGGCAGTAAGCTGCTCCCAAAGCATCGGTGGCATCCATGAAAGGTCCCATCTCCGAATCGGGAATGTGCAACATCCGTTTCAGCATGTCGGCCACCTGCTCCTTGCTGGCCTGCCCGTTGCCGGTGATGGCCATCTTGATTTTCAGCGGTGCATACTCCGTCACCGGAATATCGCGCATCAGGGCTGCCACGATGGCCACCCCCTGCGCCCGTCCCAGCTTCAGCATGGACTGTACGTTCTTTCCGAAAAACGGCGCCTCGATGGCCAGTTCATCGGGCAGGTACGAAGAAATGATACCCTGCACGCGCTCATAAATGTGTTTCAGCTTCAGATACGAGTCGCCGCATTTACGCAGGTCGATGACGCCGAGTGTCATCACTTCCGGTTTGACACCCGTCACCTTCAGTACCCCGTATCCCATGATGTTCGTACCCGGGTCGATACCGAGAATGATTTTTTCCTTAACCGGCTGTATCACCTTATTACCTCCATTAATGTGGGGAAACCGATGACCTTATCCTTGAACACTTTCATCATCTCCGTATTCAAGGCAGCCCCCTGCTTTACATGCCAACGATGCAACGTCGCGCTGTCTTCCACTTCCCACTGGAGTGAAAAGCATTCACTGTCCTGCTCCTTATGGCTCAAGATACGCAGGATACGGGGATTTTTCAGTTCACCCGATTTTTCCACTTCCGGAATGTAGAATTCATTCAACCATATCACAAAATTACGGGCATCACCCATCTCTACATGAAAAGTAGTATTATAAATCAGCATATATCTTCTTATTTTAATCCGATTACAAAATTATACAATACGATGAAAACAACCTGATCAGGAATACCGGCGAGGATAACGCAACAGAATGCTCAGCACAGCCGCCACTCCCAGTGCCATGGGATAATAAAGGTATCCTATGATGTGGATAGGAGATAAACCCGAAAGCTCGGCCGCAATCAAGAGTTGCGCACCATAAGGGATAATACCCTGAATCACACACGAAAAGGTATCGAGAATACTGGCACTCTTCCGTTTGTCTACCCGGAACTGTTCGGCAATGTCATTTGCCAATGGGCCCACAGTGATAATGGCAATCGTATTATTGGCCGTACAGATATTGGCCAGGCTCACCAGTGCGGCGATACTTAGTTCGGCTCCTCGTTTTCCTCTTACATGCTGAGTCAGACGGTGCAGCACATAATCCACACCTCCGTTAAAACGTATCAGCTCCAGCATTCCTCCGGCCATCAGGGTTATGATGATAAGTTCACCCATTCCCGTCATCCCTTTACCCAAAGCCCCAAACCATCCGAACACATCGAATGTACCGTATGCCATGCCCACAATACCCGTAGAAACCAGACCCAGCAACAGTACCAGCAATACGTTGACACCAGCCACTGCCGTTCCAAGCACAATTATATAAGGTATGACTTTCATCCATTCTACATGGGGAATATCCTGCACCACCTCAATATGGCTTCCATATATAACATAATACACGAATACCAGCAAGGCAGCCGGAAGGGCAATCAATGAATTCACCCGGAACTTGTCGCGCATCACACATCCTTGCGTACGGGTCGCTGCAATGGTCGTATCGGAAATAAAAGACAAGTTATCACCGAAAAAGGCACCTCCCACGACTATCGCCGTCATGAAGACCACACTGACATCCGTCTTGGCCGCAATACCCACAGCCACAGGGGTCAGTGCTACAATCGTGCCGACCGAGGTACCGATGGACAGGGATATGAAACATGATGCCAGAAAGATTCCAGCCAACAGCAGATTGCCCGGAAGCAGCTGTAAAGTCAGATTTACCGTCGCATCAATAGCCCCCATCGCCTGTGCCGACTGTGCAAAGGCACCAGCCAGAATGAAAATCCAAATCATCAGCATGATGTTCTTGTTGGCCGCCCCTGTAGAATACTGTAGCAAACGGTCGTTCAGGCTCAGCCCTTTCGTAATGGCCACGGCATAAATCGAAGAAAACATAAATGCCACTGTGATAGGAATCTTGTAGAAATCATTGATGAGAAGAGAAGTTAACAGATAAATACATAAAAAGACCACCAGCGGGCTTAAGGCCCAGGCGTTTGGTTTGTTTACGATAGGAGTCAGTTTCTGAAAATTCATTCTTTTCTTGTATTTTTTGCAAAGGTACGCATTTTTCAGTATTTTTTGCGAGAAAGTTTCCATTCCAGCGAACATTTCAGCAAAAAGAAATGTCATTATAGCAAAGCATGAGGTATTCAAGCTTCTCAATCTTGAAACTAAAAGGAAATATTCCAGCAATATTTTGCCCAGATTAAGAATATTATCTATATTTGCCGGAGTTTTAGTAAAAATAGAAATTGAATATATGAAACAGACCATATTTAAAATAATGCTGTTACTGGCGGTCATCTTTATGAGAGTAGAGATGGCAGGGGCTGTTTCATGTAACCATGCGTTCCATGATGCCCAGACCTCATCTGCGGTATCAAACCAGACGGATGCAGACGAAACCTTCCATTTTATCCATGCGACTCTGGATAAAACGCATGATTTGTTCAGCACGCTTACCCACAACCATTCATTCAACAAATTGCTAGATGAACGTGTGATGCGCAATGATGAACAAAACATCAAGTTTTCCTTACGTTTATTATTATTCTATCATTCCCTACGTGAGGTAGGTTTATTGAAGGACAAGGAGAGCCTTTACCCTTCAACAAACATTCATTGTGTGATTCCTTCATGCGAATACTATGTATTTGCCATGAGGAAAATCATTATTTAGCCGTTTTATAGGTTAGTTGTTTTTCACTGCTCCGGCACCCTTGCAAAGTGTCGGAGTGGATATGGATTTCTTGCTTCACATGCTTGACGCAAGCCAGTTACTTATTGTCTAAACTTTTCAAAAAAAACAAAACTCTATAAAAACGATTAAATTATGAAAACGAATAACTCAAAACAATCTTTCAAAGGAATAGAAGCCGCAGGTTTAATCATCATCGCATGTTTCATCGTAGCCATTTGCATTTATCATTTTGTGTTTGGAAACCCGGCCAACTTCATGAACAATGACCCTAACAATCATCCGCTTCCAGGAAACATGTTGGGAACTATCTATAAAGGAGGTATCATTGTGCCTGTTATCCAAACTCTTTTGTTGACTGTGCTCACCTTAAGCGTAGAACGTTATTTTACCCTTCGCGCCTCTTTCGGAAGAAGCAAGCTCTCCAAATTCGTGGCGCAGATTAAAGATGCCTTGAATAAAGGAGACATGGAGAAAGCACAAGAATTATGTGACAAGCAGCGCGGCTCAGTGGCCAATGTAGTGAGCTCCACTCTCCGTAAATACCGCGAAATGGAGCAGAACAATGAACTGGCGAAAGACCAGAAAATTCTTGCCATACAAAAAGAGCTGGAAGAAGCCACCGCACTTGAGCTTCCCATGATGCAGCAGAACTTGCCTATCATCGCTACCATCACTACCTTAGGCACCTTGATGGGATTGCTGGGAACCGTAATCGGTATGATCCGTTCATTTGCCGCGCTTTCTGCCGGAGGAGGTACTGACTCAGTTGCATTGTCTACAGGTATCTCTGAAGCCTTGATTAACACCGCATTTGGTATCTTGACCGGTGCACTGGCCGTTATTTCCTATAACTATTACACCAACAAGATAGACAAGCTGACGTACAGCCTTGACGAAGTGGGCTTCTCCATTGTACAGACTTTCGCAGCTACTCATTAATTCTGCCAGCCGAGGTTTTCCTCATGCAGACAGAAACAGAAGTTTGATTTAAAATTTTCAATTATGAGTAGAGCTAAAATTCAGAAGAAAAGCATGTTCATCGACATGACAGCCATGAGCGATGTAACCGTACTGCTGCTTACTTTTTTCATGCTGACAGCCAGTTTTGTGAAAAAAGAGCCTGTGCAGGTTGTCACTCCCGCATCAGTTTCTGAAATAAAGATACCCGAAACAAACATCATGTCCATCCTGGTAGGCCCTGATGGAAAAATCTTTATGAGTCTTGACAAGCAAAGTGACATGGCAGCCACATTAGAAGCAATGGGAAAGGAATACGGGCTTTCATTTACCCCGCAAGAAATAAAGAAATTTTCTTTGTGCCAGACTTTCGGAGTACCAATAAGCCACATGAAATCTTTCCTGGCCCTTAGCACAGAACAGCAGGACCGCACCTTAAAAAACCAGGGAATCCCTTGTGACAGTATCGACAACCAGTTCAAAGCATGGGTGCGCAATGCACGTGCCACGAACCATGACTTGCGCATTGCCATCAAGGCCGACCAGCAAACACCCTACGCGGTCATAAAAAAAGTGATGAACTCTCTTCAAGACCTCAAGGAAAACAGATACAATCTGATTACCTCCTTAAAATCGGGTCCGGAAGAATAAAGAAAAAGAAATATGGCTGAAATTCAAGAAAACAACAATAAAGAAAAGAAAGGTAACAAGCAGAAAAAAATGAATATCCGCGTGGATTTCACTCCCATGGTCGACATGAATATGCTGCTGATTACTTTTTTCATGCTGTGTACTTCATTGAGCAAGCCGCAAACAATGGAAATCAGCATGCCATCCAATGATAAAAACATCACCGAAGAGCAACAGAATAAAGTCAAGGCCTCTCAGGCACTGACTTTATTGCTGGGCGAGGACGGAAAACTCTATTATTACGAAGGCGAACCGGACTACAAGAACTATGCTTCACTAAAAGAAACCACCTACGAAGCCAGCGGATTGCGTAAACTATTGCTCAGCAAAAACTACGAAGCAGTCAAGAAAGTACGTGAGCTTAAGGATAAGAAAGCAAGGCTTGAAATCACCGAAGAGGAATGTAAGAAGGAAATTGCCAGCGTGAAATCGGGAAAAAACACTCCTACCGTCATCATTAAGGCAATGGACAAGTCGACTTATAAGAATCTGATAGATGCGCTGGACGAAATGCAGATTTGCAGCATAGGGAAATACGTAATTGTCGACATTACGGACGGCGACCGTTTCCTGATAGACAACTACCTCTCTCATGGTGAGTTAAGTCAAAAAGCGACAGATAGGAATGTATAACTTCAAAAAAGGGAAAAATGTCAAAGGTTGATTTAACTTCTTTGGAATGGTGCGAACTCATTTTCAAAGACAGAAATAAAAATTACGGTGCCTATAAAATGCGCCGTGACCTGGGAAGACGGCAGACGGCCTCTCTGGTTATTGTCACAGTTGTGGCATTTGCCGGATTCACCTTACCCCGTCTTGTCAAAATGGCTATGCCGGAACAGAAAGAAGAAATGGTGGAAGTGACACAGCTTTCTGCCCTGGAGGAGCCGGAAGTGAAAGAAGAAACATTGAAAAAGGTAGAACCCATTGCCCCACCCCCTCCGGCTCTCAAGAGTACCATCAAATTCACGGCACCGGTCATCAAGAAAGACGAGGAAGTGCACGATGACGATGAGCTCAAGAGCCAGGATGAGCTGACAGAGACCAAGGTACAAATATCCATCGCCGACGTGAAAGGCAATGACGAACTGAACGGAAAAGACATTGCCGACTTGCAGGAAGTCATTACCCAGGCACCAGAAGCTCAAGAAGAAGAGCCTTACATGATGGTAGAACAGATGCCACAATTTCCGGGAGGGCCTGCAGAGCTTCTTAAATACATAGCCAAAAACCTGAAGTATCCGGTCATTGCACAAGAGAATGGCATACAAGGAAAAGTCATTCTGCGTTTTGTTGTCAATGCACAAGGCCATGTGGAAAATGTCAAGGTGCTCCGTTCACTGGATCCTTATTGCGACAAAGAAGCGATACGCGTGGTAAAATCGCTGCCACAATGGATTCCCGGGAAACAGAACGGGCGTAACGTACCGGTTTATTATACCTGCCCTATTGTTTTTAAATTACAGTAATCACCAAGTGTATGAAAAAGAAATTAATGCTATATCTGTTGTGCATGCTCACGTTCTCGGCTTGTAATTCCTCCGGGAAAAACGGTAAAGAGGAAACCTTGTATTCGGGAGAAATCCGCATTGCCGTAGACGAATCGTTCAAGCCTATCATGGAAGAAGAGCTGCAAGTATATCAGGCACTGACTCCCGAGGCTTCAATCACCCCGGTTTATTGCAGTGAGGTAGAAGCTGTCAACCTGTTGCTGAAAGACAGCGTACGTCTGGCAATCACCAACCGCCGGCTGACAGAAAAGGAATTAATTTCTTTTCATACACGCAAATTCTTTCCGGAATCCATTCAAATGGCTTCCAGCGGAATCGCACTGATTACCCACCATTGCAATCCCGACTCACTCATTACAGTGGAAGACTTCCGGCGCATCGCCACCGGAGAAATCACGGAATGGAAAGAGTTAAACCCAAAGTCAAGGCTGGGACGCATGCAAGTAGTGTTCGACAATCCGAACTCAGGAACCGTACATTATGTCATCGACTCCATCTGCCAAGGGAAACCTCTTTCTTCCTCATTAAAGGCACGGAAAAGCAATGAAGAAGTAATTGATTATGTAGCTGCCACACCGGATGCCATTGGCATTATCGGTGCCAACTGGATAGGCAACAAGGCAGATACGACACGGCTCTCCTTCAACCAAAGAGTCAGGGTCATGTCGGTTTCGGAAAGCAGTGAAGCTACTCCAGAAAACAGTTACAGACCTTATCAGGCTTATCTGGCGTTAAAACAATATCCGCTGACGAATGAGGTGTACATCCTTATCAATGACCCCAAAGGAGCACTCCCTACCGGACTGATGACGTTTCTGACAGGAGAGCGCGGACAACGGATTATCCTCAAGTCAGGACTGATACCGGCTACACAGCCAGTCCGGATTGTAAACGTAAAAGATGATTTCTAATTTAATGAGCAATTTATGATGAAAAATAAAATTTTATGCTTTGTATGCAGCGGAATGATATTTTCTGCCTCATACTGCTATGCCCAGGAAACTCTTACAGCTGAAACCCACAGGCTAATTACACAGATAGCTTCCGGTATCAATGAAACACCGGAAACAGCCGCCAAAGAATTCAGCGAGTTACTAAAGGGGAAAAACAAGAAAAACATCTCCTTGCTGGTTGCCATAGGCAACGCCTATCTGGATCATAACCGCCCGGCTGAAGCACAAGTTTATGCTGACCGTGCCATGAAAACAGACTCCAAATCGGCTCCGGTATATATGCTGGCAGGTGACATTGCCCTGGCACAGAAAAATGTAGGCACGGCATGCGGATATTACGAACAGGCCATTTTGTTCGATGCAGATTGCTACGATGCCTATTACAAATACGCACGTGCCTACATCGGGGTGAACCCTCAGCTCTCTATTGACATGCTGACAAAATTGAAGGCAAACCATCCTGAACTGCTGGAAGTAAACCGTGAATTAGCCAATGCGTACTATCAGGCAGGGTACTATGGCAAAGCAAAATCTGCTTACGACGAATTCATGCAACAAGGAACTCCTGATGCGCAAGACTACGGGTATTACGCCATGCTGCTATATTTGAACAAAGACTATGCGCAATCACTGAAGGCCGTAGAGAAAGGGCTTGCTACAGACAAGGACAACCATCTCCTGAAACGTCTGCGTATGTACGATTTGTATGAAATTGCCGCCTATAAAGAAGGGCTTGAAGCTGCTGACGCTTTTTTTGACCGTCCGGACGGAAGCGACTACGTCTACCTGGACTTTCTATACCGTGGACGTCTGTCATTGGCAGACCAGAGGAACGACGAGGCAATGCAATGGTTTGAAAAAGCCCTCGAAGCGGATGCGGCACATGAGCATCCGGAAATAGCCAAGGAAGCGTCTGCCGCCCACGAAAAATTGCAAAATTACCCTGAAGCCATCCGCCTGTACCAAGTGTATCTGGACGGGCTGAAAGGAAAGGCCGAGGTGAGCGACATGTTCTTGATGGGAAGACTGTATTACATAGCGGCCGGAAGCAGTACCGCCAATGAAACCGAAAAAGAAGCTTATTTGAAGAAAGCCGACGAAATCTTTGCAGAAGTATCTCAACGTGTACCCGACAATTACCTGGGCTATTTCTGGAGAGCCCGCACCAATGCCATGGCCGACCCTGAAAGTACGGAAGGACTGGCCAAGCCTTATTACGAATCGGCTCTGGCCTTGCTGGAAAAGAAAGCAGACGCGTCCAAATCACTCCTCATCGAATGTGAAAGTTACCTGGGATACTATTATTTCCTGCAAAAGGACTATGAAAAGTCTAAAGCATACTGGAACAAAATTCTGGAACTTGATCCGGAAAACGCTACGGCCAGACAGGCCCTGCAAGGGCTTCAGGCTACCCAATAGTTCTCTTTAATATTCAACTACAAAAACAAGAAATTCATGGAAACATTTAATCTATCACAGTCATATCCCACACAGGATATACGGAAACGCACCAGTTTCCTCACCATAGGCCTTTCAATTTGTTTGCTGGCTGCCGGTATCAGTCTGTTTTTCTTACCGGAAAGCACCTCAGAATCCAATATTAATGCCCTGAAAATCGCTGCCGGAAGCTTGCTGGCAGTCATTTCATTCTATTTTCTGATTTTCCGTGCCCGCTATCAGGCCTATGCAGGAACAGGCAGCATGGTATGCAAAAAAAGCCTGACATTCAGCAAAGAACAGTTCCAAGGCTTGAAAAAATACCTGGCAGATTATTGTGACCTGCCTGCCATGTCAAGAGAAGAGCCGCAGCTGTATTTGCTGATTGTTCACTCAAAAGACAACCAATATGCCGCATTTCAACTGCTGACCTATAGTTCTTTCTTGTATAAACCAGTCACAGAACTGTGCTGCCTGAAAGGAGAAAAAGCCAGTACATTCATGAAAAACCTGCATACGTCACATGGATTTCTTCATTGATATTTTCCTACATATAGACCAGCATCTGATTACACTCGTGCAGGAATACCATGAATGGACATATGCCTTGTTGTTTTTAATCATTTTCTGTGAAACCGGACTTGTAGTCACCCCCTTTCTGCCCGGAGACTCCCTTCTGTTTGTCTCCGGTGCAGTGGCATCCCTTCCGGGGATGCCACTGGAAATAAGCCTGCTGATGATGGTTATTTTCATCGCAGCCGCGCTTGGTGATTCCTGCAACTACCTGATTGGACATTATTTCGGGAAAAAACTGTTCTCCAAACCAGACTCAAAGATCTTCAAGCAAAGTCATTTGGAGAAAACCCATCATTTCTTCCAGAAATATGGCGGAAAAACCATAATCATTGCCCGTTTTGTCCCCATTGTCCGCACTTTTGCACCGTTTGTCGCCGGAATGGGACACATGAATTATTACTTGTTTATGATTTACAACCTTGTCGGGGCAGCTGTCTGGGTCTTACTTTTTTGCATGACAGGCTATTTCTTTGGAAACATCCCTTTTGTGCAGCAAAACCTCAAAATACTTTTGATGGGCATCGTACTGGTTTCACTCTGCCCTGCCCTCATTGAATATATACGAATAAAAAATAAACGAACAACAGTATGAAAAATTCCCTGTTAAACCGATTTGTACCCAAAGAAAGCAAATTCTTTCCTTTATTAAACCAATTGTCACAAACCGTACTCAATGCTTCTGAACTTCTGATTGACAGCATGAACCATGACACACCAGAGACATGGCAGGAGTATTATCACAAAGTGAAGGAGGCTGAAAGAAAAGGCGACCAGATAACCCAGCAGATTTTCATGGAGCTAGGCCAGACCTTTATCACCCCCTTTGACCGGGAAGACATACATGACCTGGCCTTTTCCATCGATGACGTGACCGACCGCATTCACAGTGCCTCGAAGCGGATTGCCATCTACAAGCCGCACGCCATTTCAGACAGCGGAAAAGAGCTGGCTGTCCTCATACAACAAGGAGCCTCCATCATCTGCAAGGCCATGGATGAGCTGGAAACCTTCAGCAAAAATCCGTCCAGACTGAAAGATTACTGTCAGAAGCTCCATGAGATAGAAAACCATGCGGATGAAGTCTATGACCTTTTCATCATGCAACTGTTTAATGAAGAAACCGACTGCATTGAACTGATCAAGACAAAAGAAATCATGCAGGAACTGGAAAAGACGACAGATGCCGCCGACCATGTAGGAAAGCTCCTGAGAAACATTATCGTAAAATATGCCTGAAAAAAGAATTGCACATGGAATTACTCATCACCATCATTGTACTGGCCCTGATTTTTGACTATATCAACGGTTTTCATGATGCAGCCAACGCAATAGCTACCATTGTTTCTACCAAGGTGCTGACTCCGCTCCAGGCTGTAATCTGGGCTGCCTTTTTCAATTTTCTGGCGTTTTTCATCGCTAAATACCTTATCGGTGATTTCGGCATTGCCAACACTGTGTCAAAAACAGTCTATGAGCAATACATTACTTTGCCAGTCATCTTGTCTGGAGTGATTGCAGCCATCATCTGGAACCTGTGGACCTGGTGGAGAGGAATTCCTTCTTCTTCATCCCATACACTTATCGGCGGGTTTGCGGGAGCCGCCATTGCTGCTTATGGATTTGGTGCCATTCAAAGTTCGGTTATCCTGAAAATCGTGCTTTTCATTTTTCTGGCTCCAGTCATAGGTATGCTTGTAGCCTTCCTCTTCACTCTGATAGTGCTGAATCTGTGCCGTAAGGCCCATCCCCACACCGCAGAGAAATGGTTTAAAAGACTACAGTTGCTCTCATCCGCCCTGTTCAGCATCGGGCATGGACTTAACGACTCGCAAAAGGTAATGGGTATCATTGCAGCTGCCCTGATAGCAGCCCATTCGCAAGGCATTGGCATGGGGGTAAACAACGTAGGCGATTTACCCGACTGGGTCGCTTTTTCCTGCTTTACCGCAATCTCACTGGGAACCATGTCGGGAGGATGGAAAATAGTGCGCACCATGGGAAACCGGATTACCAGAGTTACTCCGCTGGAAGGTGTCATAGCCGAAACAGCCGGTGCATTTACGCTTTATTTTACGGAATATCTGAAAATTCCGGTCAGCACCACCCACACCATATCAGGAGCCATCATCGGAGTGGGCGCCACCCGTCGCCTGTCCGCAGTGCGCTGGGGAGTTACCCGAAGCCTGATGACAGCCTGGGTGCTTACCATCCCGGTAAGTGCGGCATTGGCAGCAGCCATCTATGCACTGATCGGGTAACCAATCTCTTTTTTCAAGGAATAACAAATAAGGAAGAAAAAATAGCACAAACATCAGATTCCAGCAAAAAAAGGACTTTCATAGAGATAATTCTATTAACTTTTATTACTTTTGCACACATTGTGTCAAACATTGTGCAATTTGAAAATGGAAATACAAGACAGTTTTATACAACTTGTTGAAGAAAGCATCCGCGCCAACTGGGACCGTGATGCACTGACAGACTACAAAGGAGCTACGCTGCAATATAAGGACGTGGCCAGAAAGATAGAGAAAATGCATATCCTGTTCGAACATGCAGGAATCCGGAAAGGGGACAAAATCGCGCTGTGCGGGCGCAACAGTGCCAACTGGACAGCCACTTTCCTGAGCATCGTAACTTACGGGGCAGTAGCCGTTCCTATCCTTCACGAGTTCAAGGCCGACAACGTGCACCACATCGTCAACCATTCGGAGGCACGTATGCTTTTTGTAGGCGACCAGGTGTGGGAGATGTTCAACGAGGCGGCCATGCCCAATCTGGAGGGAATCATCGAACTGAAGAACTTCGACCTGGTAGTGTCACGTTCGGAAAGGCTGACGTATGCACGCGAACACCTGAACGAGGAATTCGGGAAGAAATATCCCTGCCGCTTCCGTGCCGAGCAGGTTTCCTACCGCCGGGAAGAACCGGAAGAACTGGCCGTCATCAACTATACTTCAGGAACTACCGGCTATTCAAAAGGAGTAATGCTTCCTTACCGGAGCATCATTTCAAACATCGTGCACATTGACCGGAAAGTGGGACTGAAACCAGGCGACAGCATCGTTTCCATGCTTCCGCTGGGACATATCTTCGGACTGGTGTTCGATTTTCTTTACGGCATCACCAGAGGAGCGCATCTGTGGTTCCTTACCCGTATGCCGAGCCCGAAAATCATTGCGGAATCGTTTGCCATCATCCGCCCGCGCGTCATTGCCTGCGTACCGCTCATCGTGGAAAAGATTTTCAAGAAGAACATTCTCCCGAAAGTGGACAACAAACTCGGAAAACTGCTGCTGAAACTGCCGATTATCAGCGATAAAATAAAGGAACAAATCCGTCAGCAGGCCATGGAGGTATTCGGCGGAAACTTCATTGAAATCGTAATCGGAGGGGCACCGTTCAACCCCGAGGTGGAAGCCTTCCTGCGTAAAATCAACTTCCCCTACACCATCGCATACGGTATGACGGAATGTGCGCCGCTTATCTGCCACAGCCGCTGGGATGAGATTCTGTACACTTCATGCGGAAAGACCGTGGCCAACATGGAGACCAGGGTGATTTCGGAAGACCCTGAACGGATTCCGGGGGAACTGGTGTGCCGGGGTATGAACGTCATGCTGGGATACTACAAGAATGAGAATGCCACCGCACAGACCATCGACAAGGACGGCTGGCTGCATACCGGCGACATGGCCATCAAGGATGCGGAGGGAAACATCTTCATCAAGGGCCGTTGCAAGAACATGCTGCTTACCGCTTCCGGACAGAACATCTATCCGGAAGAAATTGAGGCCCGCCTGAACAACATGCCTTACGTAAACGAGTCGCTGGTGATTCTGAAAGAGAACAAGCTTGTGGCACTGGTTTATCCGGACAATGAAGACGCATTCTCGCATGGAATGAACAAGAAACAGCTGGAGGAAGCGCTGGAGTTGAACCGAATCGAACTGAACAAGGTGCTTCCGGCTTACTCGCAGATTACGCAGGTGAAGCTCTATCCGGAAGAATTTGAAAAGACGGCCAAGAAGAGCATCAAGCGCTTCTTATACCAATAAAAATACCTTACTTAAAAACGCCTTTGCGTTCGATGAAAAACGCTTAGACGTTTCAGATAAAACGCTTCGGTGTTTCAGATAAAACGCTTCGACGTTCGGCCTGAAACGTCTAAGCGTTTTGTTGTAAACGTAAGGACGTTTTTTCACAAACCTCTAAAAGCTTAAAATCTCCTCTTATCTCCTCCTCTTAACTCCCAAAAAGCTACCGCCGAAGCCGCCGCCACATTAAGCGAATCCACCCCGTGGGCCATGGGAATACGCACCACGTAGTCGGCCCCCTCGATGGCCGCTTCCGGCAGTCCGTCGCCCTCGGTACCCATCACCAGAGCCAGGCGCGATTCCTCCTTCAACGGCGGATAGTCCAGCGGCACGGAACGGTCGGTCAGCGCCATGGCTGCCGTGCGGAAACCCAGTGCCTTCAACTGCTCCAACGGACGGTCGACCCACGTCCAGGGCACTAGAAACACCGAACCCATCGACACCCGCACCGCCCGACGGTTCAGCGGGTCACACGAATCGGGTGTGAGCAACACGGCATCGATGCCCAGTGCAGCTGCCGAACGGAAAATGGCTCCGATGTTGGTGGTATCGACCACCCCGTGGATAACCACCACCCTGCGGGCCCCGCGGCAGACCTCCTCCACCGGGCGAAAAGCCGGACGCCGCATGGCACACAGCACCCCACGCGTCAACGTATAGCCCGTAAGCCGGGCCAGCAAGTCCCGGTCGCCCGTATAGACAGGCAGGTCGGCCATCCGCCGCACAAGGTCCTCCGCATCGCCCGTGAGGTGCTTCCGCTCGCAGAGCAGCGACACAGGTTCATATCCGGCCTCCAAGGCCACCCGGATGACTTTCGGACTCTCGGCAATAAAAATGCCCCGCTGTGGGTCAAGACGGTTGCGCAGCTGGGCTTCGGTCAGGGTGCTGAACACGTCCACTCCGGGATGCGTCAGCGAGGTAATTTCAATAACGGGCATAACACAGTCTGTTTTCAATGTGCGGCAAAGTTACGACATCTGCCGCACATTCCGCGAATCTCCCCGCCGGAAAATCACGTGCCGCCTGTCAGCGGAGGCAGCCGAGTTTCTCCACCCACGTGCGGATGTCACCCTCGCTGGCCCGGTTGAGCAAGCGCCCTTCCGTCCATTGCAGTGACGGATACGCCGCCTTGAGCGCCTTCACGCTCGGACCGATACCGCTGCCGCCCGAAGTAGCAAAAGGCACGAGCGTCTTTCCCTTCAGGTCGTGACTCTCGATAAAGGTATTGATGATTCTCGGTGCCACGCCCCACCAGATGGGATAACCGATGAACACCACGTCGTAGGCCGCCATATCCGTCTTCTTCGTCTTCAAGGCCGGACGCGCCTTCTCGTCGTTCATCTCTACCGAACTCCGCGACTGCTTGTCGTGCCAGTCCAGGTCGGCTGCCGTGTAAGCCTGTCGGGGAGTCACGGCAAACAATTCCCCGCCCGTCACGCGGGCCAGTTTCGCTGCTGCCTCGGCAGTAGTGCCTGTGGCCGAAAAATACGCCACCAGGATTTTCACATCATGTGTCATTGGTTGAGTTTTTTGTTTCTGTGCGCAAGCCGTCAGGTTCACGCCGCAAAGTAAAGCCAGTGCCATAAAAATCTGTTTCATAGTTCCTCCTCGTTTAATCGGTGATGAGGCAAAGATAGTCTGTTTTCCTCACATCCCCGCAACCCTTTTTCCTGCGGAAATTACCCCGTTTACGGTTTCCGACTCAGGATTCCCCCTGCTTCTGCTGCTCCGCGAGAACTTCAGCACCACCGAACGCTAAGTCCCGACTCGCCCACACAGAGAGAAATCAACGTATGCCCGCGCTCGGGATACACACACTGGCGGTCGTCGATGAACTAACTTACCAAAAACTAGTTCGAAAAATCAAGCAACTTCAATCTTTTCATAGCCTACTCTCTCTTATCATTTCTTACAAAAACAGACGGGAGAGACTATTCCCCTTTTGCTCTCCCGTCCAATAAAACAGTCAGTTCAGACCGCACGAGCCTCCTGCAACGGAGTCTCTTCTTCCTGTTCGCGAGGACCCGGTCCCGGCCGATCGCCCTTCGGCATCGGCGGCAGAACCTGCGGTTTCCGAGTCTGCCAGATTTCATACTGTTCGTCGGTGAGAATCTTGCGGATCTTTTTCTCCCGCTTTTCCTGCTCCTCCTGCATCTCCTCGGCATGCGCCTTCATCCGTTCTTCGGGCGTCATGTCGTCCGTATCTCCTCCCATTCCAGGGAATCCTCCACCTTGCGGGGGCATACCTCCCCCCATGGGAAGGCGTCCTTCCCCTCTCGGCGGTCTTCCTCCCATGGGAGGCTGTCCGTTCATTCCTCCGGGTTGATGCTCCATCAGAGCTTCCACTTTTTCCTTCTCTTCCTTCAGAAAGAGCTTGTAAATCTTCTTGTACTGCTTCTCCGTGAGGTCCAGCATCTTGTCCATCTCATCGGTCCGCCGTTGTGCCGCCTTTTCCGGATTAGGCACTTCTTTCTTCTGCACCTTCTCCTGCGGCGTGTCAAAGCGGGTGGTGGCATTGGCGCCCATCGGAGCACACAGCAGAACCAATCCACAAGCTATCCACGTCATTTTCTTCATCTTACACACAATTTTAATGAAAACTAATCGGAAGCGAATGTAGGCATCTGTTCCCATTTCTGAAAATAGAATCCACCAAATGCGGTTTTCTGTCTACCAATTGGAAAGAAATCTCGTATATTTGCCCCCAGTTAAACCAATCACACCCATCACATGGAAAAAGAAACGACACCTACCTGTGTGGACTGCGGCACACAGAACTGCAAATTCAAAGACCGCACTTATCCTGATTTCTGTCTGACGACCCACCTGAAGGAAGAAGACCGCCAATGGGCGCTGGAGCGTTACGAAGAAGGCCGCAACCACGACATCATGGTGGCCAGTGCGGAGGTGGAATACGAAGGCTACTGCCAGTGGACCCGCATACAGGAAATCATGGAGTTTGCCCGGAAAATCGGTGCGCACCGCATCGGCATTGCCAACTGCATCGGCCTCATCCGCGAGGCACGCATCTTCGCCCGTATCCTCCGTGCCAACGGTTTCGAGGCGTATTCCGTCATCTGCAAGGTGGCCGGACAGCCCAAGACGTCAGTGGGCATCCCCGCCCAGTGTGAGCGTATCGGGGCCGCCATGTGCAACCCGATTCTGCAAGCCCGCCTGCTGAACGAGGCACACACCGACCTGAACGTGGTCATCGGTCTCTGCGTGGGACACGACAGCCTGTTCTACAAATACTCGGATGCGTATGTCACTACCCTCGTCACCAAGGACCGTGTGACGGGTAACAATCCGGCGGCGGCACTCTATACCGCCGAATCGTATTACAAGAAGAAGTTTTTTGGAGGGAAATAAATAAGCTTCCTTCTTTTAAGCTCTCTGTTCAAAGTAGAAATCTCACAAGTGACCACTAGCAGGAAAACGGACAAATCTTAAGGTGGACACTTACCAATAAAATCCTCCTGTCCTTAACGAACACATTACTAAAGACAGGAGGATTTCTTGTATCCTTTTATCACATTCACGCCACAATCCACCGCTCGATGCTCCGGGTCTCGTCACTGAAGTTCACCCAAACCTTGACCACTTTCCGGCCATCCGCCGCGAAAGCGGAGGAATAGCCTTTCTCCTCTATCTGCTGCAGGGCCTCCTCGGCGGTTCCGTTCAACTTGAACTCCATCACGTAAATGTAATCGGAAGTCTTCAGCACCAGGTCCACCCGGCCGCGCGAAGTCCGGTATTCCACCTCCGTATGGAAACCCATCAGTTTAAAGACAATATAGAGGATGTTCTGGTAATGCACCTCCCGGTCGCGGGCCAGCTCGTAGGGCGTATCGTCGAAGAACGTCTGCAACCGGCTCAGAAAACCGTCCACATCCCCCTTGCGCACCTCACCCACAAAGCACTGAATCTCGTAAGGCGACTTGCTGGTGCTCACCGACGCATAGTGAGGCAGCAGGAAGCGGAAGAAGCCCTGCTCCACCTCCCGGTTCGGAAACCCCAGCGTATAGTTCTCAAACTCTGCATTGTAATCCTTGATGGTCAGGTACCCGCTCTGGTAGATGACCGGCACCGGGTCCGTGGAAGCCGCATCGATGGAGTCCAGCACCGGACCGCTGGTCACGATGTGCTCGATTTCGTCCACCCGGTAATGGTGAAGCTTCATCAGTTCCACCAGGTAAGTCGGCGTGCCCGTCTCGAACCAGTAGCTCCCTATCTGCATATTGGCAAAGGTACTCAACAGACTGAAAGGATTGTACATGCCAGCTGACTTGTAACAAAAGTGATAGCCGTCATAGTTCACCTGCAACTGCTTGCAGGTCTCTTCAAATCCCAAACCGATTTTATCGGCCAACGTCTGAATATCCTCCTCAAAGTACTGATGAAGCTCCTCCTCACTGATACCACAAATCTCGGCATACTGATTCACCATGGAAATGTCGCGCAGGTTGTTCAAGTCGCTGAACACGCTCACCTTGCTGAACTTTGTCACGCCCGTCAGCATAGCGAAGCGGATATAAGCGTCGCACGACTTGAGCGCCCCGTAGAACGCCTTGAGCGTATTGCGGAATTCAGTCTGTAATTCAGGCTTTGTAATGGCCTGAAGCATCGGCTTATCGTACTCATCAATCAGAATCACCACATGATGTCCCGTCTGCTCGTATGCCCGCTGGATGACATACATAAAACGCTCTTCCGGCACACGATCTTTTTTCTCATCGCCATACAGTTTCTCCCATCCCTCCAGGTTCTGATTCAGGATACCCAGCAAAGATTCATAATCATGATAGTTCCGTGTATTCAAATCCATGTGCAGCACCGGATGTACCGTCCAATCCTTCTCCAGACTTTCCATAGCAAGCCCATTAAATAGTTCACGCTTCCCTTGGAAGTAAGCCTCCAATGTGGAAATCATCAGGCTCTTTCCGAACCGACGGGGACGACTCAAGAAATAATACTGTCCCGTTTTCACCAACTGATAGAGTAACGCCGTCTTGTCGACATAGCTGTATCCTTCTCTTCTGATTTTCTCGAAATTCTGTATGCCTACCGGATAAAGTCTGTTCATGGCCGTTTCGTTTTAATCCTTTCGTACACACAAAGGTACGATTTATCTGCTGCAATTCCTAATCTGGCAACCTAAAATCAAGAAGGTGGCAAATTCCAAATGAATATATAAGCCCGAACAAAAAAAGTCCTTACCTTTGGGTCCCAACAATATAACAGATAATAAAAACTTTTAACTCTATATATTATATGAAAACCCAAAATATCGCATTCATTACACTCTGTGTGCTTGCAGGAACATTTGACTCCTGTAGCGGCTCACACGAAATAAAGATTACAGGTTCCGTAAAAAATTTAGAAGGGGGTACAATCATCTATCAGAAATCTGTCGACGGCATGTTTAATTCACAAGCGAAAGATACTTTACGGCTGAATGCAGACAGTACGTTCAGTCTCACACTCCCCAGTAACGGGTACGAACAGATACGCCTGTTCTTGTGGGGAAAGCGTTACTTAGGTTCTTTCATTGCCGACGGCGGAAACTATCGCCTGCAAATTGATGCCGCAGCCACACATCCCATCTCCATTCTGGAGGGAAAGAATGAGAAGAACATGGAGGTGTCAAGACTAATGGACGAACTGGGGCAGGACGTGTTTGATGTACTTTCAAGAAAAGGTGACAAGTGGGGCATTACCCAAGACACCCTAGCTGCTTCAGTCAGCCAAAAGTTGCAGGATGCGGTTTTAGCATTAGATGAAAAGATGAAAGGTGTAGATAAAGATTTATATGAAAAAGCCTGCCAGAATACACGCATACAGACAATGTGGGCCTTCCAGAACCAACTGTTCGGCATTACCTACAGCTGTTCCGAAGCCACCAAGCAAAGCTGGCTCAAGGAATGGGAAAAGATGATGGAATTCTGTCGGGTAAATCACCCAGCCAGCACTTTCTCGCCCGCTTTCGATGAAGTAGTCTATAACAATGCCGGCATTACCTACTACACCAAAGAAGAACCGGTAGACGAAAACTTGAAGAAAAATCCCAATAAGTTGATTTTCCATTATATCGAAAAGAGTCTTACGGGGCAGACACAGGAATCAGCCATGGCATTACTCTTCCTGAAGGACGCAAACGAGGAAAAATACGACCCAGAGATACTTCCGCTGGAAGAACGATTCAAGCAATTATATCCACAAAGCAAATGGCAGCCGCTGATAGATGAGGCTGTCGCCCAAAATAAGGCGTTCAATCAGGCCAAAATTCCTGACTACATCCACTTCCCTAATATAGACAACGCCAAGACATTCAAAGGCATTATCGACTTATATAAAGGAAAGGTTATCTTCATGGATATATGGGCAACCTGGTGTGGTCCCTGTCGTGCCTCTTTCGCCCATGTAAAACCCTTACAGGAATATGCCAAAGCGAACGACATCATACTGCTGTATCTTTCTATCGACCGCCCGGAAGAGGATGCCAAATGGCGCAAGATGGCGGCACATTATGACCTGATGGGTGAGCATGTACGCGTGCAGGAAGCGTTTAAGGATGAAATATACACAACCTTCGGCAACGAACAGAGGGCACTTTCCATTCCTCATTGCGTGATTATCGGGAAGGATGGAGAAATCAAGTTCAAATCGGCAGCTTCTCCGGAGGATATGGAAAAACTGAAAGTTCAATTGAAAGAGGCATCGCAAGCAGAAGCATAACAACCTATTGCTACTGAGATTCCAGTCCATAAAATGGCCGCCACCATCCTGCTGAAGACACGTGGCGGCCTTTTTTAACTTCACTGATTTTACTTCAATGCTTTTCCGTCGGAGAAGGCATTGCCTACTTTCTCACCGACGACCAGATACTGGTGATGAATCGGGTCAAAAGTAATCGGTTTCAGACGGGCTGGGTCAATCTTTCCGTTCTCGTCCAGAATCTCCTCGGCTGCCGACACATTGACAATACGGCCTACCAGGTGGTTGCTCTCTTTGTCGTATGAAACCAGTTCACATTCCAAAGTCATCGGCAATTCCTCGATAATCGGGGCATTGACGAACTCCGACTTCACGGCATGAAAGCCCGCCTTGGCAAACTTGTCCGGTTCTCTCTTCCCGGAAACAAGACCTACATAGTCGCAAGCCACCACCTGACCGGCTGTCGCCATGCTCACGGTGAAAGCCTTCGTAACCAGAATGTTCTGTGTCGTCTTATGGCCTTCAGCCAGACAGATGCCCACCATATCATCCGTATAAACTCCTCCCCACGCGGCATTCATGGCGTTGGGTTTTCCATTCTCGTCGTACGCAGCCACGATAAAGACGGGCATCGGGTACAACCATGTGTTTACTCCAAAATTCTTTCGCATAGTCTGTATATTTTAAAAACAACATCTTTCAGATTCTCAATACAAATACCTGTCCTGCAAATATTCTTTCCATTTTCTGTCTTCCTCGCAAGAGAAAAACACATAATGCCCCATTGCTTCAAACAACTGCTCATAAGTAAGAGGAAGGAAGGTGCTCCGGCCTTTCTCTGTCAACAGGCACTCATATTCAGGAAGTACCTTCTCATAGTGCCTGTTCCCCGAAGGATATAAATGAACCGACAAGAAACGGCGGATATCATGATGCTGTACCATCGACATTCCAAGTATATGATTGCGCCACAACTGACGGTAATCATCTTCTATCAGAACTTTTGGAAAGGCTTCCTCGTCTGTGGCAGCAGAAAACGTGTGATAGCATCCACTCTGAAGGGTGACATGCAGATACTCTTCACTCAGTTTCTCCCGGGTATGCTTATATTCAGACGAACCCGGCTGCAACTTATAGGCCATCTCCGTGTATTTCACTTCTATGCCGATTCCACAAAAAGCATCCGAATTATCCTTGTACCCAATGTAACAGTCAAACGAGGTACCGTCATTCAAATAGCGCCACCCATCAGTCGCATCTGCCGGAGAAGGAGCATACTCAATCCGGATACAGGTCACCTCCTTCACATCCAGTCCCGTCAGCTCCCGCAAGAGTCCACCACAGGCCTCTTTTGCGCGGAAAGTAAGTCCCATCGGGAAAAACAGGTTCCATGGAATATGTTCACTACGGAGCAGGTTGGCCCATAACGGCTGTCTGTACGCCCCTATGGCAGACAAAATTTCTTTCCGGAAACCTTCGTAGAAATTCAACCCTTTCCGGGCATCCTTTTCCTGAAGCACATTTCCATAATAGTTCTTCGTACCATCCTGCCTATTCAATGAATTGGCCTCACATCCCACCCGCAAACAGTTCCGACGGAAATCAGATTGTTTAGTCCGAGCAATACGCTGCCAGTCCGTATCTCCTGCATAAGGCTCGACTTTTTCAGTTACCGCCACCTTAATCACCCCGTCCAGACGGTTTTCGAAGATGCGGTAGGCCTCTTCTATTTCGTTGAGGGGGAAGCGGTGCGTGATGAGCGGTGTGGTATCAATCTTGCCTTCCGCAATCAGCCGGAGGATTTCGGCACAGTCGCAGCCGTCTACCCCGCCCGTCTTGAAGGTGAGGTTCTTGCCGTACATGTCGGGCAAGGGAAGCACCTGCGGACGGTCGTACAAGGCGACGACGGTCACGATGGCATTCGGACGGGCACATTCCCAAGCCAGACGGAAGGTGTCATCGGCTCCGGCCACCTCGATAACCACGTCGGCTCCTCCGTGCGCACTGTGGGCTTTCACGAATGCCTGACACTGCTCCGGGGTAGTGACCAGTACCTCGGGATAATGCGTCTGCACGAAACGGATACGCTCTTCCGACTTCTCACACACGATGAGGCGGCGCGGATGCTTCAGCCGGGCACAGAGCAGCGTGCAGATTCCCGTGGGTCCGGCCCCAATCAGCAGCACCGTATCGTCGGGCGTGATTTCCGAGATGCGCGCGGCCCAGAAACCAGTGGCCAGGATGTCGCCCACGAAAAGCGCCTGCTCGTCCGTCACCCCGTCGGGAATACGGTTCAGTCCCTGGTCGGCATGCGGTACCCGCACGTATTCCGCCTGACCACCGTCGATACGGCAACCCAGTGCCCAACCCCCATCGGGGTCCTCGCAGTTGTTCACATACCCGTGGCGGCAGAAGAAACACTCTCCGCAGAAGGTCTCCACATTGACCGTCACCCGGTCGCCCGGCTTCACGGTCGTGACTTCCGCTCCCACCTGCTCCACGATGCCCACCATCTCATGGCCCACCGTAATGCCCGGTACGGCGCGCGGCACACAGCCGTGCTTGATGTGCAAATCGCTAGTGCAGATACTTCCCAAAGTGACGCGCACCAAGGCATCCTTCGGGCCGTTCAGCACGGGCTTCGGCTTCTCCCGCAAAGCGAACTGCCCCTGTTTCATATAAGTATAAGCTAACATATTCTTCGGTATTAATCGATTACTTCAATCAGGAAACTTACCGGACGGAAACCGTCGTTGCACGAAATCATGGCCGAGCGCTCGTTCTTCATCCAGCCGTCGTAGAAATTGCTTCCCCCATGCGCCAGTGCCATCACGAAAGGCGACATACTCTGCCACGCACTCTCACACAGTCCCTCGGGCTTCTCCCAGCCGTGGGCGATGAACACCTGCCCTTCTTCCATTTCGCAGGGATGTTCGAGGGGATTCTCGTACTGCGCCATCAGGTCGCGGTAGCACGCCTTGCGCATCACGGTTATTCGGATATCTTTCATGGCTTCCTCCTTCTTATCTTATTTAGAAAAATACGCTTTCAGCACCTCGGCAAACACATCGTCCGGGGAGACCTTGTCGAACAGCTGCATCGAACTGTGCAGTTTCAGCACGTCCACCTCCGAGCCCATCAGTTGCCGTACTGTACAATGCACGCGATGCGCCAGCAAGGCACGGGTGATTTCCCGCAGACGCGTCCCCAGTACCGGATGCGCCAGATAGGCCCGGGCCTCCTCCTCGCCATCCAATCCGTAGAATTGTGAATTGTAACTGTATCCCAGTCCCTTCTCCTGAGGGAAGATATACCAAATCCAATGGCTCTGCTTGCCGCCCTTGCGGATTTCCTTCAAAGCCACGGGATATATGTCTTCCTGGGCATCTAGAAACCGTTGCAGATTAAAATTCGTGTGACCCATATATTTCCTCGTTTTTATCGTCACTCAAAATTAGAGATAATCTTCCAATCCCACAAGCGCTTTTTCTGCATTCTTTTTCCCGTTATATCCGTGGATGTTTTCTTTTTTCGGACAGAAGAACAAAAGAACATATTTTTTGTGTGCACTCCACTCCGTTATTCATTATACATTATTAATTATTCATTTATTCTTCTTTAATTCAAGAGTTATGCTTATCTTTGTCCCGAATCTCCGCCTAAAGGAGATTGCATCGCACTTTGATTTTATATACAACAAATGATCGTTAAAGATGTCACACCAAGTTTTCGTTACGTTCCGCTGAGGTCCTGATTGGATTTTTCTCAGCTTAGGAATCGAATGAATCATTGCTTCCGACAAGGAGGCCGGGATGGTTGTGCTCTTTGACGTACTAGCGCGTACCTCTCTTTCAATGGGGAAACGAGAGGGACTCTACCTACTCCCGCAGACCGTTCGTGCCTGCAGGTTTCAACTCTATTCATCTATTTTTTTCACTTTAAAATCCATTTGTTGTATATGAAAAATCTTATGTTACGTGTTTCCCGCACTTTTTCTGAAGAACTTTATGCACCTGAATATGCTCAGAACCACCTCGCTGTGGAACTCTCTCATCCCGATGGCTTTACCAATGCGCAGGAACTTTCCATCCGCGTATACTCCGACGAATACCGTTTCTTAGGTTGCGATGCCCGCGAACTGCCGAGAAAAAATCTCCGCAAAGTCCGCTTCGATATCTGTTCTGATGAGGTATGGGGTGTCGGCCTCTACCGCATCTATGTCTACCGCAACGGGCGTCCGATGGGATGGGCCCTTCTGGAACTCTATGCCAGCTACGAACGCTGGGACAAGGCCGAGGTGGAGGATTTCCAGAGACGACCCGAAGAAAGATACTTTGCCGAGAAATTCTGTTTCCTGCCCTTGTTCGACCGACTGCTACGGGAAGGAAACGACGGCAACTTCATCCGGCAGTTCATCGAGCTGTTCCATGCCCTCGACAGCCGTCAGCTTCCCGTGCCCCACTTGCTCGTGACGGGCGACCAGGCCCATGCCTGTGCCATCCGTCTGCTGGCCTTCCATTTCTGTGAGAAGCGGGCGTCATCCTGCTATCGTTTCTCTTTACGGGAACTGCTGAACGGTTCTCTGAAATGGCCACAGCTTCAGCAGAAAATCAGCCAAAAAAAGGTGGTAGTGGTGGAAGTACCCTACCTGACCTACTCCGACCAGGACACTCTCCTGGTCGACCTGCTGGGACAGTGGCTGGAACAGAACGCCTCGTCTGGTCCCCGCTTCATCTTCTACGGACTGCTAGGGGCCACCTGCCAACTGCGAACTTACAGCGAGGAAATGGAACGGCTCTTCACCGAGCAGAACACGATTTATACTCCCGACCGTCCCGCCGATGCCGACCCGGATGAAGAAAATCCATCCGACCTGCTTGCCCTGCCGTTTGATGAGGAAGACATACTGCTGAAAACCGATAATCTTGCGACGGAAGGAATCGAAGCCTTCAAGTTAGGAAATTCTGACGACCTGCCAGCGAAGGATACTGCCGCCAAGGAACCGGATGCCGAACAGGCCTTGCAGGAGATGGTGGGACTGACGCGCCTGAAAGAGGACCTGGAGGAAGCACGGCTGCTGGCCCGCTTCACGAAGAAACGGCAGGAACTGGGACTTGATACGTCGCCGGAGAACCGTCACCACATGCTGTTCCTCGGTAATCCGGGTACGGGAAAGACCACGGTGGCTAAGCTCATCGGACAAATGTATCATCAGATGGGACTGCTTTCCGTGGGGCATACCGTGGAGACCTGCCGCACGAACCTCGTGGGCGAATTCATCGGAGAGACGGAAAAGAAGACCAGAGAAGCCATCCAGGAGGCACGGGGCGGCGTGCTCTTCATCGATGAGGCCCACACGCTAGTGACCACCCGGGAGGAAACAAAGGACTTCGGCAAGGAGGTCATCCATGCCCTGCTCCCCGTGCTCTCGGAACCCAATCCCGACCTGATTGTCATCCTGGCCGGCTACGAGGACAAGATGCAGTTGCTGATGCGCACCAACCCGGGCTTGCAGGACCGCTTCCCGCTCCAGTTCCACTTTGACGACTACACGGCAGACGAGTTACGGGAGATGGCGCACCGCTACCTGGAGAAACGGAGCTTCCAGTTGACGCCTGCCGCAGACGAGGCCCTGTACCGCCTCATCGTGGGAGCCACCGACCACCACGACGCCCATTTCGGCAACGGGCGCTGGGTGCACAACCTGATAGAGCAGGGTCTCATCAAGAGCATGGCCCGGCGCATCATGTCGCTGCCTACCCTGCCCGATGATACCCTCCTGTTCCGCACCATCGAAGTGGAAGATGTACAAGCTGCCAGCCGTCGCTTCTGCGGCAACCGGATGCTGAAACTGGAACCGCAACCTACTCGCCGCATCGGTTTCCGGGCCTGAGACAGCAACCGCAACAGGATAACTCAATACCGGGTTATGAAAGTGACAATCTCATCGATTGAACCCCACAAAAAAACTCCTGCTTTCGTTCTATTCACCAAAACGAAGCAGGAGATTTTTTATGTGACAAGCGCTTTCCGCTCTCGAAACCCTTCTATCAATTAAACACCAACCTATCTGTGTCATATCCGCGTTTCCGCAGCTCATCAAGAAGTTGCTGAAGCACGTCGTCGGGCAGTTTCTCTTCCCGACTCATAATCCAGAGATACTTGTCGCTGCTGCTGCCAATCAGCACATAGCGGTAGTCCGGGTCGATGTCGAGCACGTAATAATCGGCATAGAACCACAGGAAGAACGATACCTTCAGTTTGCCGGGGTCATTCGGGTCGGGCTGTTTCGCCTTACCGGTGATTTCCTTGTATTTCCCGTCCTTGTATCCCGCGTTCAGCACCTCGATACGCCCATTCGGAAGCAAGGTGTAAGTGGCCGTCACACGGCTCATTCCTTTTTCAAAACGATGGTCGTAGCGGGCTATCTCATACCATTTTCCCATGAAGCGGGACACGTCGAACTGCGCCACCGTCCGGTTGTCTATCTGGGTGGAATTCCCGCCCTGGCAGCTGCCCAATCCCAGCAGGGCACACAAAAGAATCAGAATCTGTTTCATGTCTGCATTGTTTTAAGGTTCATCTCTCACAAATATACCAAAACTAACTTAATTCTGAAGGAATCCAAGAAAAATAATACGATTCACGATGAATGACAAAACCCGCTTTCCATAGTCCCAGTTTCCAGCCAGTCAATACCAACCTCCATCTGTCCCTGAAACAAACAATCCCGAAGGCACACCGTCTTTTCCGCAGCGAATCATCCTTCTTCCGGAGAATCCGAGCAGTTGTCATTCTGACACATATTCAGCCTATTTAAAAATAAAAGCACACAAGCATTAGGCCATCACACAAAGAATGTATAAATTTATACCGTTTTTATAACCAGGAAACCTATTTAAAAGGAATATGAGAAAGACAAAACTATTTTTTGTAGGCACCTTCATCCTGATGTTGGGAGGAACGGTCGTGCATGCCCAGTCGTGGAGAAACGGCAGGGCCTATACGCTGGACAAACAGTATGCCAGCTATCCTTGTGTGAACTTATTGGACAGTACGAGTGTGACGGTGGAACCCACCGGACAAGGTTCGTTTGCGGTCTGCCGGGCCGTGCGGGTACAGACACCTGCCGGAGCCTTGCAGCAACGGGTATTGAAATACGATTACGACCCGCTGACAGCCGCCGCCACCTTCAAGCGGGTGACCATCTATCATACCGACGGAACATATACGATGGTCGACGTGAGCAAGACCTGCGATTATGCCGCTCCGGCCAGAGCCATTTACTGGGGAGCCCGCCAGATTATGCTGGAGCTGGGTGCCCTGAAACCGGGCGACATCGTCGACTATGAAATCGACAAGAAAGGATTCACCTACGCCTTGCTGGCCGACCTGCCGCAGGAAGGAAACGACTCCCGTTTCATTCCCCCAATGCGCGGACAGTTCTACGACATCGTGCCCTTCTGGGCCACCGAGCCGACCCTGCGGAAGGTGTACCGCGTCAGCCTTCCGGCCGAAAAAGAAATCCAGTTCCAGTTCTACCAGGGCGACTGTGCCTCTTCCATGCGCTACGAGGACGGACGGAAAGTCTACACCTTCGCCAAAAACGAAATCATGCCCTTCCGCCGCGAACCGAACATGGTGGATTTCTATGACGCCGCACCGAAGCTGATGATGTCTACCACTGCCGACTGGAAAGAGAAGTCGCGCTGGTTCTATGGCGTCAATGAAGACTACGGCAGCTTTACTGCCATTCCGGAAGCCCAAAAGAAGGTAGACGAACTGATTCGCGGCAAGAAGACCGAGATGGAGAAAATCGCCGTGCTGACCCACTGGGTGGCCGACAACATCCGTTATGCGGGAATCTCCATGGGGAAAGGTGAAGGATTCACCCTGCACAACCTGAAGATGGATTACACCGACCGCTGCGGCGTGTGCAAGGACATTGCCGGTACCCTGATTTCCTTCCTGCGGATGGCAGGATTCGAAGCCTTCCCGGCCATGACCATGGCGGGCAGCCGCGTGGAGACCATCCCTGCCGACCATTTCAACCACTGTGTGGCCGTAGTAAAGCTCAGTGACGGTACCCTGATGCCCCTCGACCCGACCTGGGTACCTTTCTGCCGGGAACTGTGGAGCAGTGCCGAACAGCAGCAGAACTACCTGCCGGGCACCCCGGAAGGCACCGACCTGTGCCTGACTCCGATTTCCGACCCGGAAAACCATTACGTGCGCATCAAGGCACAGAACACCCTCGACGAGAAGGGCGCCCTGAAAGGCTCCTTCACCATCGAAGCCGAGGGACAGAGCGACAGCAACATCCGGCGCATTTTCACCACCGGCTTCCAGAGCGAATGGAAACATTCTATGGAACGCCAGCTGCTGAACGTCTCCCCGAAAGCCCGGCTGGAAAGCGTGGACTATGGTCGTGCGCCGAAAGACTATCAGAAAGCCCCCATCCGGATTACGTTCCGCTATACCATTCCAGGGTATGCCCTGAAAGGCGAGGAAGGCGAACTCATCTTCAAGCCCTTCGTGCTGAACAACCTCTACACCCAAGTCCTCTCCTACCTGCGGATTGATACCAGCCTGGAGAAACGGGCCTACGGCTTCAAGGACGGTTGCTCCCGTCTGGTTGAAATGGAAGAAAACCTGAAACTCCCGGCCGGATACAAATGGCAAGGAAAGGAAAAACAGGACCAGATGGACGGTACGGGTGCCGGATTCACCGGAAGCCTGAAACAGAGCGGTAACCAGCTGCAGTTGAAAACCTCCCTGCGGTTGAAGAAGCGTGTCTATGAAGCAGCCGACTGGGACAGCTTCCGCAAGGCAGTGAACACCGCCAAAGGATATGGAGAATATATGGTAATCAAAAAGTAATCCCTTATGCGAGGGCTTAACATGAAACGAAAAGCAATGAAAACATTATCGATTTACATAGGAATCATAGGAATGCTTTTGCTGGCTGTCCTGCCGGCCAAAGCCGCATCGGAAGCGGAGTTCCGCAAACTTTCGAAGACCTATACCCTGCGGGCCGACGGCAGCCAGGAGGTACGGGTACAAAAGGAACTGACCCTGTTCACGCATGCCGCCATGAACAGCTTGTATGGAGAAACCTTTATCGTGTACGACCCGGACTTCCAGAAATTGGAAATCCACGAATCCTACACCCGTCAGAAGGACGGTACCGTCATCCAGACTCCGGCCAACGCCTTGGTAGAGGTACTCCCCTCGGCAGCCGCCAATGCCCCGGCCTATAACCGACTGAAAGAGATGGTCGTGGTGCACACCGGACTTGAACTGGGGGCCACCATCGTACTGGACTATTCCATCGTGAGTAAAGCCGGTTACCTGCCGGAACTGGATGTATGCTGCCCGGTGAAAGAACTTTCCCCCATCAAGGAATATACCTTCCGTCTGAACGTTCCGGCCGGAAAAGCGGTACACTACGAACTGCTGAACGCTTCCGCCAAACCGGTCATCACCCAAGGAAGCGGCATGAAAACTTTTACCTGGACACTGAAAGATGTGAAACCCCGTCCGTACGCCTATCCCTCTGCCAGAGGAGCCATGGGACAGGTACAGGCAGTGAGCAGCGGCATGATGCCCGTCTTCATAGCCTCCACCTGGGCGCGCTACGACGAAGCCCTGAAAAGCCTGAAAGCCCAATTCCAGCCCGGCAGCCGTTCCGTCATTGAAGCCAAGGTGGCCGAACTGACCCGAGGAATAGAAGGCAATCCGCAGGCCATCCGCAATGCCATCGCCGGCTACATGACCGAACTGTATCAGCTGGGACGTTGCGGCGTATCCCTGCAAGAAGCCGGCTACCGCCTGCGTCCGGCCTCGGAAGTCATCCGCTCAGCCTACGGTACCCAAGCGGAACTGGTGAACCTGGATGTCACCTTGCAGCAGGCTGCCGGACTGGAAGCAGAAGTGGCCGTCTGCGCCCTGCGTCCGTCCACGAAAGACAATCAGGGACTGTCCGGCCTCGTATCGGTAGTAGCCCAAAGCAAGCTGATGCCCGAGAAGGTCGCCCTGACCGGTACGGAAGAAGCCTGCCTGCAACCCTTCCTGACAGTGACCAACCTGGAAGGAAAACCTCTGACGATGGAAGCCTATCTGAGTGCCAAAGATATGCAGCAAACCGACACCCTGAAAGTAGACGAAACCCAATTGCAACAGCCCGCCGAAGGCTGGGGAATCGTCACCCTGCCCGACCCGACACCCGTACGTACCCTTTATACGTATGCGCCCAACACGACCATTCCTGAAAGCATCCTCCTGCCGAGAACAATGAATTGTACACTGGAGACCCATGTCTGTCTGCCGGAAGGAATGAAAGTCACCCCGCGTGCCGACATGGAAGTCAGCAACGCCTGCGGAAAAGTCACCTTCAGCTACCAGCCGACGAAAGACGGCGTGAAAGTGACCCGCAGCCTCCGGATAAGCCGACAGCTGCAGACTCCGTCCAACTACAAAGAGCTGTATGCCCTGCTGGCAGAATGGCGGGATGCCAACAACCACACACTGGTGGTCAAGAAGACAGCAGAATGACCTGAGAAAGAATCTTCACAAAAAAGGGAGAGCCTTCGGTTTTGCGCCGGGTTCTCCCTTTTTTGTGATACCTCATCATGCGTCAGGACGAAGAATGTTCAGCCTAACCAATTGGTAAAAATCAGGATGCAATCAAAGATTCTTTCAATCAGTTTGTCTATCTTCCTTTTGACACCTTTCCAATATATTTTTCCCATAAAGCTGTCCTCCTCTACAACAAGCCACCATCTACTATTCCATCTATTGCAAATATACTGTTTTTTTCACTTCAGAAACCCCCATACGGCCTTTAAGATATGGCTGATTTAGAACCCAAGAATAGCCACACCCCTTATAATCCACTCAAAGCTGACTCTATCTTATCGCCTCAAATCTGTCATTTTCCTTTTGAGCATATTCCTTAAAGAAACTTATCACATTCGGATAGAAATTCTCAAAGTTGCTATATTTTGCTTGCTTCTTTTCGTATTTTCTCAGCACATTAACCAATTCCGGCATCCACCTGAAGTTTCGTTGCATCTGTTCCAACAGTTCATTCCTTATTTCTTCCGGTTTGTATGCCTTATCCAGCATATAACAGATTACAGCCGCGCGGACAAGCGACTCATTGACCATGGTTTTCCAGTTATTGTATGCCTGTCTCGACATACTCCATTGTGAAGACTTGAACAAATCTACGGCAGCAGGCTCAAGTTCTTTTACGTATGCAGGATATTGGTTTTCATCCAGATAATGATTGATGAAGGAATGGTTAAATTCATGGATCAGTGTCGGCAGGTATTCCTTGCTATACATAGGCCTATCTTCCTTATCCACGTAATAGCCTACCACCGCAAAGACTTCCTTCTTTTTCCCTTTTACCTGCCGGTTTACTCCATAGTTTCCTCCGCCGTTGCAGAAACCGATGATCACCGAAAAAACTTCCTGCGGTTCATTACCATAGAAACGAGGATACCAGTCTATATCAAAATGGTTGACGACATTGTCTTGATAAGACTTGATTCCCTTTTCATAAAGGCTTTTATGGGCTTTGAAAAACGCATTGAATTTTGTCTCTTTATAAAAGTTGTTGAGATGAGACAGAAATTCACCTTTATCCACTTCCATCCATCTTTTGTCCAAGGTGGGGACGTCTTCCTCTATCAATGAAAGAGTACCGTTCCGGTTGTCCAGATGTATAGCCATGGACATGACCGCATCGAAAGAGATGCCATACTTGTTCCGAAGTGCTTGCATATATCCTACAGCCGGATGCGCAGTATTATCCTTAAAATAGCTGTCCATGTCTTTTATGTACTGCCCTGCCATATCCATGTGATATTCCTGAAATCCTGCCATGCGGGACAAGATACTCATCAGTTCCACGTTTTCATTGACCTGCGGAACGACCGACTGCGCCTTTGCCCAAAGACAGCCCATGAGCAAGGCAAAAAGAATCATACATTTTTTCATATCGTAAATGGTTTATTATTCATAAAGCTTGGGAATAGCATCTGTTCCTGCTTAAAAAGACTTCAGCAGTGAACTGTTTACCGTCCTGTCCACCTCCTGTCTCACCTTCTTCGTCTGGCGGCCGAAGTCGAGGGTGTAGGCCAGTTTGATGTGACAGTACCGGCTGTTTGTCTTGAAATCTTCGTCCGAATCGTACGCGTAGAGTGCATGCTGAAACGTCTTTCTGAACTTCCGGTCGGTGAAGGGAGATACGAGATTGACTTCCGCAAAGAAATTCCCTTTGCTATACGTACATTCCAGTCCGTAGTTGACGGGAGTCTCTTCTATACCCAGCGAAGTAGTATTGACGATTTTGTTTCTGAAATTGATATAGGGAGAAAGGCTGAAATCCCCCAGATAGACATTGGCATTAAGGTTACCCGTCAAGTTACGGCTACCGGATTCGCACACGGAGTGGACAGACGTATAGTTGTATCTTATATCGCCCGACAGACTAAACGCCCGGTTGAACGTGTGCGAGGCCGCCAGTATCGCCCCATAATAGTGGATGTTCCCGCGGTTGGTGAACGACTTGACGAGATAGGTATCCTCTGCATAATAGTCGTGGACCACCGGATTATGCTCCAGCTTGTACTGGAGGATGGCCGAAAGCCCCGTTTTCTTTATCTTGCCGGAATGTATCTGTTTCTTCATGGCGCATCCCGTGATAAGAAAATGATTCTTCTTTTTCTACAAATGTATAGAATATTCAGAATAAAAACCCTCTTTTTCCCTTTAAAAAACCTCCCCTATCTGACGGTCGCCCTTCTATTTCAAACGAACAGTGTTCCATCCGTTTATCAAAAACGAATCATTGAGAATCGCAGACCTTCAAAAAGGAAGAATTCCCGGCCAGATTTTCCATTTCCTGTTTCCCGTTTATTTGAATGTTCATCTAAAATCACTACATTCGCAGTAGAATCAAAATCCAGTGGTTATGAGCAAGCTATATCCGGTAGGAGTGCAGAACTTTGAGAAAGTGATTTTGGGCGGTTATGAATATGTCGATAAAACTGCCTTGATTTATGAGTTGTTTAACACAGGAAGTTACTATTTCCTGAGTCGTCCGCGACGTTTCGGCAAGAGTCTGCTGCTGTCGACTCTCGAAGCCTACGCGCAGGGGAAGAAAGAACTTTTCAAAGGACTGGCGCTGGAAAAACTGGAGCGGGACTGGACGGTGTATCCGGTGCTGCACATGGATTTGAACACAGAAAAGTATGATACGAAAGCAAGTCTGGAAAACAAGCTGGAACTGACCCTGAAACAATGGGAGGGAGAATATGGTTATAACCCGGACGAGTATTCCGTAGCGACCCGTTTTGAGGGAGTGATTCGCCGTGCATGCGAGCAGACAGGCCGCCGGGTGGTGATTCTCATCGATGAATACGACAAGCCCATGCTGCAGGCCATCGGCAACGAAGCCTTGCAGAACGAGTACCGCAGCACCCTGAAGGCGTTCTACGGGGCGTTGAAGTCCATGGACGGCTGCATCCGCTTCGCCCTGCTGACGGGAGTGACCAAGTTCGGAAAGGTCAGCGTGTTCAGCGATTTGAACAACCTGATGGACATTTCCATGGACGACCGCTATGTGGAAATCTGCGGCATCAGCGAGAAGGAAGTGCACGCCTACTTTGAAGAGGATATTCACGCACTGGCTACGGCTACGGGGATGAGTTACGAGCAAGCGTGTGCGGAACTGAAAGCCAATTACGACGGCTATCATTTCACGGAAAATGCCGTGGGCATGTACAATCCGTTCAGCCTGCTGAATACCTTTGCGAAGAAAAAGTTCGGCAGCTACTGGTTTGAGACAGGCACGCCCACCTACCTCGTCGAGCTG
>NZ_JAOQJI010000009.1:84365-92978 GCF_025567125.1 Phocaeicola fibrisolvens
AGTGATGGCGGGCAAAGTGGACGATTTCTTCGAACGTCTGAAGACGATGTTTGCCGACATCCCCTACGAGCTGGCCCGCGACCGCGAGGTACATTACCAGAACATTCTGTACATCATCTTCAAGCTGATGGGCTTCTACGTGCAGGTGGAATACCACACGAGCCGCGGACGAATTGACCTGGTGCTCCAGACACAGGATTACGTGTACATCATGGAATTCAAGCTGAACGGCAGTGCGGACGAGGCACTGGCACAGATTCGGGAGAAAGGCTATGACGCTCCTTTCGCCAAGGACAGCCGCACAATCTACCGGATTGGCGTGAATTTCAGTGACGAGCTGCGGAACATTCAGGAGGTGAAGGTGGAAGTGCGATGAGCTTTTCCTCTTATGAAGGTTGTTACGAAGCGTCTGCCATTATGAGACAGTTCTATAACGTATGAAATGGATTTCTTGTTTTTAGTTTTTTGTTCCCTGTACGGCTGGTATAGGCAACGACTGTTATCTCCATGCAGCAGCTGTGCTGCACGCGGAGCGTGCGCACACATTTGGATGTGAAGTTAGTGACAGCTTTCTCATTTATGAAATTGGAAAAGCAAAAAAGGTGTTTTCACTTGTACCTGTCGAATGTTAAAGAGAAAGGGAAAACCATTCGGTATTACACTGTCAGGTTCTCCCTTAAATTCTATTGAAACACAATGTGCTTACTGTTTTTCTACAAATGGGATGGCCTCCATGTACATATCCTTTAAGTTGATAATCACTTTTGAGAATTTTTCCAGGGCATTCAAGCCAAGCACACCGTCTTCTGCACCATTAGAAAAGGCGGTTGTCTTTGGTTGTCCAGTATGCAAATCAATGCCCGTATTCACCTTGATAGAGTCGATCGTCGCGGTGCCGTTTCCTATCTGGATTTTCATTTGCGGCAACCTGTAGGTGCGGGTAATTGCCACACCCCCTATTCCGGCAACGCGCAGTGAATCGGGCACCCCTGCGGCATCCACCTCTTGACGGTGACGGTTATACCAGGTAGGCTCCATATTAGTGTAATAAAAACCTGTGTCAAAAAGAAAATAGAGAGGATGTCCGGTTGTTGCATCCACCGTTTTTAATTGCAACAATTCATTATCTGTACCTATGAGGTTACTTTTGCCCAAAGGATTTGGGGTCAGTGTGGCCGGAATAATAAGTTCTCGGTGGGCAAAGTCTAACTGAATTTCCTGCATACAAAACATGACAGGGAGTCCGATAACAGGAGGAAGCTGGTATTTTTCATTAAACTTATCGGCTTCTTCATGCCCGGTATGGGTATCAATTACAGCAAAAGGTACATTCAGCCAAGTCATTCCGCCGATACGCAACGTGTCTGCGATAGCAGATCCCCCCTCTTTCAAACCTCCAACACCTGCCACGGTAATGTCGGTATCCAAAGAACGCAATCCATATTCCTTTGCCAATTTAGGAGTTATCAGGTTTCTTCCGGCCCCTGTATCGAACAGGAAACGTCCTTCTTTTTGATGCTTCCGTCCATTTCAATGGAGTGTTGCCCA
This sequence comes from Phocaeicola fibrisolvens, assembly GCF_025567125.1. NCBI lineage: Bacteria > Pseudomonadati > Bacteroidota > Bacteroidia > Bacteroidales > Bacteroidaceae > Phocaeicola > Phocaeicola fibrisolvens. The sequence goes on from NZ_JAOQJI010000009.1 coordinate 85,914, forward strand.
CCTTTGTTTGCAAGCACCATCGGAATACGGTATTCACCCGGTTGATGAAGCGGCCGATAGAAAGGACCGCAGGTGCCCAACGCACGATACTGCTGTGCCTGAGCTTTATATGGTTCAGTTAGGGTGCTATCAGTGCCCATTGCGGTCAGTTGGTCATAGAGATTCTGAAGAAGATCGGCTGCATCATTGTAATGCCCGATTCTTGCCAAATTAGTACTTAACAGAATAACCATGCTCATGGTTCGATCCCCTAACTCTTGTTGATGATTGTTCAGCAAATCAGCAAGTACGGTACATGCCGAATCCGGTCGGTTGAAATAATGATGCGTCATGGCCGTAGCCAACTGGCGTAAAAATGGCGATATGGAATCGGCAGGAGTTGTTTTCAATGTCTGTTCCAGTCCAAACCAATTACTTTCATTGACAAGCTGTCCGACCCGTACATCGACATTCTGCGCTTGTATGCTCAGAGAAACGAGCAAGCAGAAAATAGTACAAATTTTTTTGAACATAATCATGATATTTATATTTTACTTTTATTCGTTTTTTCTGTAGTAATAAGCACATTGCATGTCATATAAAATAGTGGCTGGTTCATAAGATTTTCTATTTGCTTGTGTTCATATTCTTCAGTAGTCCCATCTTTTTCATTTGATGAACCGTCAGTTCCGGATTGTAAATTACATCACATCCAGCCGTTGCCTTAAGGACCCGGATATATGTTTCAATATCACCGGCACCAATTTCACTGCGAAGTTCATTTAACCTTTTGGCATCTCAATCGCCTGCGTCTGCTCCTGAAGCAGCATAAGAGAATCTATTACAGAGACCGGAACGTCATTAGCTCCGGCACTGTGCAACTTGTTCATCAGAGTCATGGACTCCGTTCTGATTTTCTGGTCACTTTCATAGGCTCCCAACAACAGGGAATCTATTTTCTGAATACTTTGTGCCTTCAGAAATGTGCTTAATACAAGTAAAATGGATATAAATATGTGTTTCATAAAAACCGTTTTTGAAATCAGATATGTCCTCCTTGCAGATAGTCAATTGCCGCCTGCAGCTGTTCATCCACCCCGCGTATCATTCCTTCGGCTGAGGGTTCCACAACCTTATCTATTTTCACTCCATTACGCTGGGCATTTGTTCCGTCAGGATAGCATATTCCGGCACCTGTAATGTTGAATGAAGCATAAGGGAGCTGGATTCTTGTCACATCACCATCAGCACCTGCTGTCTGGCTTCCGACAGTCACAGAACCCGGTATAGTTTGCAGAAACATTGTAAAGTATTCAGACATAGATTGCGAATACGCATTCACCAATAAAACAACTTTTCCTTTATAGAGTTTATCCGGGTCAGATGTTTTTCTCGTCGATACCGTAGTTCGGATGAAACCACCTGGCCGGTGAGCCTGTGGCAATAAAACTTCTGCTGCTTCTCTGGCCTGAGAAAAGAAGAAAGTGGGCAACAGTTTGTGAAGCACATCGTATTCTGCCGGATATGCACGTAAATCGATAATTAGTTTATCACAGGATGCCAAGAAATTCTCCAAATCCTGTTCATCTTTACAAGTAAGATTGCTGATGTTTATATAACCTATACCGCCCGCCACTTCTTTAAATCCAGGTTTAGTTGAAGTATTTTGTGATGAAAACCTCCTGTTGACAAACTTGCTTCCGTCAACAGATGAGATCATGGTAGTGTAAGTTTTACCTCCGCGTACATACTCGACACAAGCTTCATTTTTCGCAGTCAACAGAGTGGCATAGGAACCGTCCCGCAGAAGTGAGCTCCGGTTGGAATGAGGTATGTATGGAGCAAGTTCATCCAGACGCTTGATAGGACTGACAGAATCAATGAGAATGATTTCATCGCCGATTTCAAAATTATTGGGTACAAGAGAACATGTATCAGTTACAAACAATCGGTCTTCTGCAAATTGGCACATCAAAGGGACAAAGCGCCCTCCGAAAATCGGGACGTACCACGAATTGACGTGTGTGTCACACAATTCGGAAACCATTCTGGAATACAAAGCGGAAAAGCTGATAGAACGGTCAAACGCCAATGCAATATATTCTGCAAGTACATCATCCCACGGACGGTCTGTGAGATTACGGTTAGGCGAATAGCTGTCCACTGCATTCCAGAATTTGGCAACACCGAGAAGGCGGTATGCCACATCATCTTTCGGTATGTCCGAATATTGTGTTTCAATATACGAAACATTGACAGGTGTCTGTTTTACGTATCGGTTATTTTCCGGGTCAGCATTTCTGAGCCTCATAAGGCTATCACTCAATGCTTTACCTAAATGCAAAGAATCTGAAATCCAGTTGAAGTCATTAAAGGTCTCTATGTTTTCGTCGTCTTCTTTATCACGTATTGCATAAGGGCCCAATCCTGATATCCACTTTAAACAAATGTCATTTTTCATGGAATCCGGTGCCTGAAGGACCTCATTTAATAAACAGAAATATTCAGCATCCGCATTGATAGAACGGGAAGCAAAAGCTGGATGGTGATACTTGGCGAAACCCCAAATCCGTGAGGCCTGGACTATCGCATGGATTTGCAAACTGTCGGGTTCTTCCGGCAGTTTAAGTTCGGCATAAGCCTGCTCTGTTGAAAGTGACTTTGTTTCTACACTACAACTATAAAAAGTCAGGCCTGCAATAATGAGAAGGATTTGAAATAAAATGTAATTCCGTTTCATCTATATTTTTAATTATAAGTATCACAATAATGGTTTATATAAGCTATATCAGTAATAAACAAAGACTGAATCGCTATTTTATTGACATAAATCAGCCTAACCAATCTGTAAAGAATATGATACAGTCAAGAATTCTTTCTATGAATTTATCGAACTTCCTTTTTACACCTTTCCAGTATATTTTTCCCATAAAGCTACCCTCCACTAAGACAAACAACCATCTGTTTATTTTGCCCATTGTAAATATACTATTTTTTCACTTCAGAAGCCCATGCGGTCTTTAAAATATTACTGATTTTGAAATTAGACACACAATTTTCCTAATTTCTAATCGGCGCTTTCTGTTTCCTATATTCCGTTTGTTTGAATGTTCGTCTAAAATCACTACATTCGCAGTAGAATCAAAATCCAGTGGTTATGAGCAAGCTATATCCGGTAGGAGTACAGAACTTTGAGAAAGTGATTTTAGGCGGTTACGAATATGTCGATAAAACTGCCTTGATTTATGAGTTGTTTAACACAGGGAGTTACTATTTCCTGAGCCGTCCGCGACGTTTCGGAAAGAGTCTGCTGTTGTCCACCCTCGAAGCCTACGCACAGGGGAAGAAGGAACTTTTCAAGGGACTGGCACTGGAAAAACTGGAAAAGGACTGGACGGTGTATCCGGTGCTGCACCTGGATTTGAATACGCAGAAATACGATTCGCCGGAATCGCTGACCAGCATCCTGAACGACAATTTATGCAATTGGGAAAGCCGATATGGCGCACGGGAGAGTGAAACAAGCCTTTCTCTCCGTTTCCAAGGCCTCATCCGCCGCGCATGCGAGCAGACAGGCCGCCGGGTGGTGATTCTCATCGATGAATACGACAAGCCCATGCTGCAGGCCATCGGCAACGAAGCCTTGCAGAACGAGTACCGCAGCACCCTGAAGGCGTTCTACGGAGCATTGAAGTCCATGGACGGCTGCATCCGCTTTGCTCTGCTGACGGGAGTGACCAAGTTCGGCAAGGTCAGCGTGTTCAGCGATTTGAACAACCTGCGGGACATTTCCATGATCGACCAGTATGCGGAAATCTGCGGCATCAGTGAGAAGGAAGTGCACGCCTACTTTGAGGAGGATATTCACGAGCTGGCTACGGCTACGGGGATGAGTTACGAGCAAGCGTGTGCGGAACTGAAAGCCAATTACGACGGCTATCACTTTACGGAAAATGCCGTGGGCATGTACAATCCGTTCAGCCTGCTGAACACCTTTGCCAACCGGCGCTTCGGCAGCTACTGGTTTGAGACAGGCACGCCGACCTACCTCGTCGAGCTGCTCAAGCTCCACCATTATCCGATAGAGGACCTGGAACACATCGTCACCAGCCAGCCGGTGCTGGACAGCATCGACACGGCCTCCACCGACCCGATTCCGGTCATCTACCAGAGCGGCTACCTCACCATCAAGGGCTACAACAAGATGTTCGAGAACTACACCCTGGGATTCCCCAACCGCGAAGTGGAACAGGGCTTCTTCAAGTTCCTGCTGCCCAACTACGCGTCGGTGAGCGTGAGCAAGTCGCCCTACCAGATTCAATGCTTCGTGGAAGAAGTGATGGCGGGCAAAGTGGACGATTTCTTCGACCGCCTGAAGACAATGTTTGCCGACATCCCCTATGAGCTGGCCCGCGACCGCGAGGTACATTACCAGAACATCCTGTACATCATCTTCAAGCTGATGGGCTTCTACGTGCAGGTGGAATACCACACGAGCCGCGGACGGATTGACCTGGTGCTCCAGACGCAGGACTACGTGTACGTCATGGAATTCAAGCTGAACGGCAGTGCGGACGAGGCGCTGGCCCAGATTCGGGAGAAAGGCTATGACGCTCCTTTCGCCAAGGACAGCCGCACAATCTACCGGATTGGCGTGAATTTCAGTGACGAGCTGCGGAACATTCAGGAAGTGAAGATGGAACAGGGAAAGTAAATTTATATAACTGCATAGATAAGTGGAAAACGCCTTGAAGAAGTGAGGAATTCTTCAAGGCGTTTTCTATGTTTCCCACAAGGAAAACGTATATTTCCCTGCCGGAAAATGTACGTTTCGGCTTCGGGGAACCTACGTTTCCGGGAAGGGAAACCTACACATCAGACGAACGTTCCCGGGAAAACGAAGAAGCGTCTGACTAATTTCTTTCACAGACTTGAAGAACCGTTCCTTTTTCGTATCTATCAGAACGATATTTACCTTACAATCAAGTGCGTATGAAAAGAAACAAAAGACCAATATTTCCATCTATAGATTTTTTATGCCTGCCGGGCATTATTCTTTTCTTTTTACAAACGAACTGTTGTCTTTTACATACTGTCCTCTGCAAAAGATGGGATACCCGTAGGTTTTTCCATCTCGGAAAGGACTCTTTAGATAATCTGCCAAAGCTTCAAATGAATCATTGACTATGGCATTTTGGTCCACCTCCGTAACCGTCAGCAAAACAATTTGGGCTGTGTGTAAGGTGCCGTGGGGCTGGCTGTATTCACGCACGAATGCACCTTTAAAGGCCGATAACACATCCTCATAAGGAGACTCACTGGCTATTACAAAGTAAGCGCTCGTCCCGTAAGTCAGTCCACATACACACACCAGGTCGTCCAGATTGGACGGCACATTCACGAACAGTCCGTCGGCCGGCATATCCATCGATACCGTGAAACCTTTGAAAACAACCTTGCCGACTGTCAGGCTTTTCACCTTTTTCATATCGAACTTCTGTCGGCAGATATCTTCCAGTGTGCGGCTAAATGTTTGGTTTTCCATGAAGCAGCCACTCAGGCTTTCCAGACTTTTCACTTCGGCCAGCTGTGCGGTATAAGGACGGTCGGGAGTCACATAACTTGCATATTCCTCCGAGTGTATCGCTTCCTTGATTTTTTTCAAGTACTCAATATGTCTGACCTTCTCCATGGTGGTGAGATAATAGGGATTGGAAAAACTGAATGTCAGGTCTATAGGTCTCTTTTCGTCTGTAACCTCCCTGTCGAAGGAAGTGGCAAACGCGCTTTTCGGATAGACTGCTCCTACATAAATGTTTGGACGATGGGCAAAAGCGGACCATATTTGTATGCCCAGATAAGAAGTACTGATGTCTATATCGGATTCCCTGCGGTCATCAATAAGAAAAGTCCATTGCGGAGACGACGGAGTGATGGAAGTGTCCTGCATAATCTCAAGCAGCTTGTATCTGACACGGGTACCGTCAGCCAGCGGGGCAACCGAGGTCTGTTTTTCTACTTTTAAGACATATTCATGTCCCTGCTCGTACGTAAATCCGGTGATTCCTTTGAAGGAAAGCTTCGAATATTCCGGTCTCCCTTCTTCTTTGACAAGCATACATTCAACCGGTTGGTCGCTCCCCCAAGGAACATACGTACTTGTCTCGGAAGACACATACATGCGGATGGTTTCCACCTTGTCCTTAAACTCGTCTTTTTCATGGCAGCCGATAAGGCTAAGTGTACATAGGAATAGCACAAAGATTCCAGATAAGTTTTTAGTTTTCATACTTGTTATTTTTAGTTATGTCTAGTGAAGTTTTGGAACTTTCATCTCCATGAATGAGATGTTTTCATGAAAACGCAGAAGGGTTAAAAATCCCCTATCCCATCGTATTAAAAGATTAAAATCCCGTAAAAGTTATTTGAAGGGACAATAGGGAAAAAGGGGTCCGTAAAAGCTGGTTTGGAATTTTCATGTCGATTAGATTTTATGGTTTTACAAATGTAAGTTATAAAAAGAATCAGAACAAGTTCTCCGGCTTATTTTCTATTTTTTTAGTGTAAGCAGAAAACCATTCAGCAAAGGAATAGAAGATTCCCTTGAAAAGAGAATGATTGTTTGAATGTTCGTCTAAAATTACTACATTCGCAGTAGAATCAAAATCCAGTGGTTATGAGCAAGCTATATCCGGTAGGAGTGCAGAACTTTGAAGGCCTGATACATGACGGCTATGTGTATGTGGACAAAACCGCACAAATCTATGAATTGTTTAATACAAACAAATATTATTTCCTGAGTCGTCCGCGACGTTTCGGAAAGAGTCTACTGTTGTCGACCCTCGAAGCCTACGCACAGGGGAAGAAAGAACTTTTCAAGGGACTGGCACTGGAAAAATTGGAGAAGGACTGGACAGTGTATCCGGTGCTACACCTGGATTTGAATACGCAAAAATACGATTCGCCAGAGTCGCTGACCAATGTGTTGGAAGAGAACGTGCGAAACTGGGAAGCGCTCTATGGAGCTTCCTCTGCTGAGATTGGGGTGGCCCGGCGTTTTCAAGGTATTATCCGCCGCGCATGCGA
>NZ_JAOQJI010000009.1:93286-93370 GCF_025567125.1 Phocaeicola fibrisolvens
TGCGGAACTGAAAGCCAATTACGACGGTTACCATTTCACGGAAAATGCCGTGGGCATGTACAATCCGTTCAGCCTGCTGAATAC
>NZ_JAOQJI010000009.1:93699-111912 GCF_025567125.1 Phocaeicola fibrisolvens
GTGATGGCGGGCAAGGTGGACGATTTCTTCGACCGCCTGAAGACGATGTTTGCCGACATTCCTTACGAGCTGGCCCGCGACCGCGAGGTGCACTATCAGAACATCCTGTACATCATCTTCAAGCTGATGGGCTTCTACGTGCAGGTGGAATACCACACAAGCCGCGGACGGATTGACCTAGTGCTCCAGACGCAGGACTACGTGTACGTCATGGAATTCAAGCTGAACGGCAGCGCGGACGAGGCACTCGCACAGATCCGGGAGAAAGGCTATGCCGCTCCTTTTGCCAAGGACAGCCGCACGGTCTACCGGATTGGAGTGAATTTCAGTGACGAGCTGCGGAACATTCAGGAAGTGAAGGTAGAACAGGAAAAGTAAGACATACCATGGAAAATTTTGCCGCCATCGATTTTGAGACCGCCAACGGGGTACGCAGCTCGGTATGCAGTGTGGGTGTGGTAGTGGTACGCCACGGAGAAATCACCGACACGTTCTACTCACTCATCCAACCGGAGCCCAACTACTACAGCCGTTTCTGCACACAGGTGCACGGACTCACCCGCGAGGATACCGACGATGCGCCCGTATTCAGCCAAGTATGGGCACAGGTAGCCCCGCTAATTGAGGGACTCCCCCTCGTGGCCCACAACAAGGCGTTCGACGAGAACTGCCTGAAAGCTGCCTTCCGGGTCTACCAGATGGATTATCCCGACTATGATTTCTATGATACGCTGGGGCCCTCCCGTCGCGCTTTCCCGTGGGCAGAGAACCACCAGCTGCACACCGTGGCCGCCCTCTGCGGATACGACTTGAAACAACATCACCATGCTTTGGCCGATGCAGAAGCCTGCGCGTGGATTGCCAGAGAAATTTTGTAACCTTACACCTTGGACGGTACGTTATTTGCCGCCATACTTCCAGCAAACCATAAGAGAATTTGAAACGGAAATCTCAGGCTGGCAATCCTCCCGGCACTTGCCTGATTTGTACTTTCTCAAACTTGTAGCCCAAACGTTTCAGTTCAATAGCTGCCCCTATACGGAACATCGTCCGGCAGGCACGGGCAAACACGTGAAAAGCCCGCGGACTTTGCGGCTCAATCTGCTCGTGACGAATCGCGTCTACAGCATACTGCGCACAGCGGCGAATCACGCTCTCCAAATGCTTGGCCTCCACCCCGTCGAGCGGCAGACCCAGCAGGTCGTGTACGATGTGCTCGTCCATGTCATCAAATCCCTGCTCTCCGTAATACGACTTGTAAGTGGCCTGCATGCAAGCCTCCCAGTCCTCATCCCAGTGACAGGCTACCCCCAGTCCCAGGTAAGCCGCCCAAGCTACCGACACCGTAGGATAATCATGAATCTGCTCCACGGCATCGGCCACGTATTCCGGTGCCAGGTCATGCCAGCGTTTATCTAAGTCCTCCGTAGCCAGCAACGTACCGTCGAGCACTCCATCTGTTGTACACAAATGCAACAAATTCTGCTGCAATCTCTCTTCAAAATGCTTCAAATATTCTGTATCAATCATTTTTTCTGAATTTTCCGCCAAAGATAAGTGTTATACGACACATTTTAAACCTTACGGGCGAGTTTTACCTCTTTTTGAATAAAAAATAAAGAGACGTCTTTATTCCAGCCTCTGATTATCAGACACTCGAAAAAAACGTCTCCTTATTATTTGTTCCAATTCTTTCTTGGTCACACATTCAGGTCATCCGGAATCTCTACATCATCCAATGTATCTCCTTCCAACTTAGAAGCCAAAAGCTGTGCTTTCACATCGGCTGCACTTTTCGTGATTTCTTCACACTCTGCAAAATTAATGCCCTCCACATTCGACAAATCGGCTGCCGCATCGATAGGCAACCCTTCTTCGGTAAACGTGGTCTGATAGGCACTTAATACTCTCTTGCATTCCTTCATCAATTTTACCTGTTCCTTTACCTCCTTGATATCATTCGCAGAAGCCAGCATACCTGCTGCCGCACCAATTCCGGCACCAATCCAGGCACTCTTTTTGGAACCGCCAACTTTTTTACCCAGCAAAGCTCCCGCTGTGGCACCACCGCCAACTTTCAGCAAAATAAATGCCCCCGATTTCAACGCCGAATTCAAATGTTTCTTTGCCGTATTGACCGCACAGACATTTCCATTCTTGTCGATTAACAGATACTTATAACGAGTGGTACCGTCTTCATTGGTAATTGCATTGCCCAGAGAGTCCGTTTCAATCACCTTCTTGACTGAATAAGAAGGAACATTTGCCAAAAACTCTTGAGTGGAAATGCTGTCAGACTCCGAAGTCTGTCCATCCGAAGTCTGCCCCTCCGTAGAGGTCCCCCCCATCAGGGCATTGGCTGTTTTAGTCACAGATTCAACTTTCTCTGCCGCTTCCTTCAACTTCTTAAAAAATCCTTGTGCAGAAACCTCTGTCGTTGCAAGAAACATGACAGAAAAAGCCAACAATGCCCCTTTAAATAATGTTTTCTTCATAACCATACGTTTTTTTAGTAATAGATCTATTTTTTATACATTTTCAAGCGAAACTGCTTTTCCATATAAGTTCCCTTGGCCTGATGCATCAGCTCATTTACCGTCAGATACTTCATTTTTATCCCGCTGTCTTCTTTCGGACGAAACAAAAGTCCTTTCGGCAAATCGGCACGGTTCAATTCGATTTCTACAATGCCTCCTTCTCCAGAGGTACCCACCTGCACATAATTCGCTCCCTCTTTCTCCACGATGTTCTTAAATCTCTTATCGGAAGAAAAAGTTTGCGAAGAAACCGAAGCGTCTCCTTTGTAAGCCCATACTTCCACCCCTGGAATATATTCACCTTCACTCAGCGTTTTCCATTCCACCACCGTAAACTTCACCTTCAAAGGCAAACCCACCAGCAGTTTTTTCATCCGCTCAATCCGGTCAGCATAAAAATCACAAGGGTTATATGCATTCGCCATCTCCATAAATTCCACTGCCGCCGAAGCAAAACGAGCCACCTCTTCCTGCGTTGCATTTCCACTTTTCTTCAGTCGGGCAATCTCCTTAATAGCCCCAGAGGCTACATGTTCATACAAAAGACAACTGTCGCACTGAGCAATTGATTCACGGATGGCAGGACGCAGCGTAGGCACCACATCTTTAGCGTTCCAGGCATCTTCATAAGCCGCACGCGCCGCTTTGTACTGACGCATTCCGAACAGTCGGGCGGCCTCACTCATAAAAGCACTGCATTCCGTCACATACACATTCTTTTCAATCACCACCGGAAGCACCGCATAACATTTCATCATACGTCCCTCCAGTCCGCTGATGTCAATGCTCAACCGGTTACTGCCGTCCGTATAAAGATTGACCGTTGTCAGCATCGCATAATGAGTTTCCATCTCTCTCAACTCATTTTCCAGGCTGTCCAGTTTATCCCATTCTTCCTGAGGCTGTTCTCCCACACTCGTCTTCACGTCCTGCACCCTGCATTGTTCGCGAAGTTCCTCCATACGCTTCCTGGCTTCATCCAGCACGGCAATGGATATCTTGGCACGAATGATGACGATATTCGGGTCGGCTGCACTTTTCTCCCTTTCTACCGTGGCCCCCAGTTCAGGCAGGAAGTCCACCTGCAAATTCTGTATGGAAGTCGTAAACTCCAATATAGCTGCGAGAGGGTCCATGGAAGTATCGTTGGCCATCGTCTGTTCATCCATACGGATAGGATTGGCCACCTCTTCCACTTTATAAGCCATCAGGAAGTCCGGCTTCGTAGTCTGCACGATTTCCGTTTTATACACACTTCCTCTCCGGCTGATTTCCAGTTTCGGCGTACGGGTACTACCCGGATGAATGGAAACTATATATTCATAATACCCGTCCGGACGTTCGCCATTCGGAGTCACCTTAAATTTCCCGGGTTCTACATTCGTTAAAGTAACCACCAGATCCCTGTGCTTCGACAAGAGCAGGATTCCTCCTCCGCCCCCAAGATCCTCAAAACGGTCTTCCGGAGTATAACGGCCTTTCGAGATGTATTGCTCCTGCGCTCCCAGAGGCAGCAGAATGACCATCATCCACAAAAACAAAAATAATTTTTTCATTGCATCCATACAATTCCGTGATTAGACCTTCTGATTACAAGTCAAATGCCCCCAATGTAGAGATGTCGTCATCCGGCTGCTGGCGTACACCGCCCACCCATTCAGGTTGCCAGGTACGTACATGGATAATCGGATCTCTGCCATCTTCAGGAAACTCCCACAACAGGAACAGATAGCCCTCATCACTGTAATTGCTGGAATTCCATTCCTGACGCAAACGCACGCCATATTTCGTTTTGTCCACCGTAGAGCGTGTGATACCGGCACATCCGCCTTCTTCTCCATGCTCGCCAATTTCACTGAACTTCACATCAATCCACTTGTTACGTCTGAAAGCACGCTTCAGATTCCGGAGATATTGCTGCTTGGTCTGCTTGGTGTATTCCACCTTCTGCTTCAAGCCTCCCATATCACTATTGCTGCGGGTAGTCACCACCTTTCCTGTGATAATCAAGGCATCGTCACTGAAGATTTTTTCAATGTAATTCGAGTCACGCTGGTTATAAGCCGTACGGAAACGTTCGATATACTGCATGATAATCATCTGCTTTTCCTTTTCCACCACACTTCCGCAGCGTTCCATGCTCTCGGCAGTATGCGCATCCAAGGCCAGACGGAAATCAGTGATATTTCCCTTATTGTCAAATTCCACTACAGCCTCCTGATAAGTTCCGACCCCAAAGTCCTCACCTTCCGGAGTAATAATCAAAGGAATATGACTCACCATCATGGTTCCATTCTTGAATATCCAACAACGTTCCACCACTTCTTCATCATCACAATAAAACGGAGTCACGGCCCACAACCTGAGCAACGATTTCAGTGAGAAATCATCCATTGAAAAATTCTTCGTTGTCAGGATGGATTTCGCCTGTTGCGCACGATTGATTTCTGTCAAAATCACACCCAGGTTATGCTCAGCCCGACTTAAAGCAAGCGGACGATCCACCCCTTCATCAATGGTCAATGTGACAGTAACCGCCTTCATCTGACCTGCGCCCCACACCCACATGGAAACAAGCGCTATAAACACACATATAAATCTTCTTCTCATATCCATAAATTATTGTTCCTATTACAATTCAAGTCCAATGGCTCCACAACCACTGTAATTCTTTACCCCGTCTGCCTGACCAGTTTTCACATTCCGGCGATCAGGTCCCGGCGTCAACACAGCCACCACTTTTCCTTCACGGTTATAAATCACCAGATAACATTTATCCGGGTTGACAAGTGAGGCATAGCGCGCATAGTCCTTAATCCGGCCATCCGCTTTCATCTGCTTCACCTTATCCGCCATATCCCCGTATTTCGTGCATGCCGCAATTTGGTGGATGACTTCCGGCAGTTGCAGTTTTTCTGCTGCTGCCTCTTTCACAGTGCCTTCTGCCACTTCCACGACCGGTTCCTTCACCTCTTTCTTTACCGGTTCTACCACCGACTTTGCCCCCGGAGTAAGAGACGTATTCGCTATCACTACCCCATTCTCCGTGGGAAGAATGTCACTTTTCTTCACATAAATAAACGAACGGTACATGTTGTTTCCGCGAGGCATCGACAACATGGTCCACAGCTCTTTCCGGTTGTTTACAATCAGGTTCGTACTTTTCTTCAATCTCCTTCGTGTCGCCACCCACTCATTCACCTCCTCATACAACTTGCTTTCAGCATAGCTGCGTGCATCGGCCTCTGTAGGAGCAGTCGACTCTGCATAAATGTACTGATTATCCTTTTTTATCTTATTAATCTGCTTCTTCACATCGTCCACATTATCCGCACACAAAGAGAGAAGAGGCAGACAAGCCAGTACAAAAGTGAATAAAAATCTCATGTTCACGGTCAATTCTTTTTTATGTCGTTAATAAAAAATTTCTCTGTTATATTCTGCAAAGGAGTATACACATAAATCCTTCCTTTTATTTTCTCTTGCGTTCCTCTCAAAATGCCAAAAGGAAACTCCAGACTGATGGTATGGCTATAAGCCATCTTCATGTTTACGGCAAAAAGGGTGACAGAAAGCAAGTCTGAAGTGCGGTTCTTTATCCCTAAGAAAAGCATGCAGTTTTCCATCCGGCAATAAGCCAGCAACTGTTGCAAGGCTATTTCCATCTCCGATTTCAAGTAGCCATACTTGTCAACGGTGAGCTGCAACGGAATTTCCCTGTCAAAATACCCTGTCAGCAGGATGTTATTCACCGTCTGCACAGGTCTCAGTGTGTCTGCCAGCAGAAGAGTATCCTGCGGCGTCGCATACAAATAAAGGTCGGAACGTATCTGGTCGCTCAGGTAACATCCCTTGCTGACAATCAAGATACTATCCGCACGCGACCGGTTTCCATCTTCCCAGGAAACAGGCAACGCAGCACCCGGCAATGCGGCCCTCATCCGTTTCACGTCCCGCTCAAAAATCTGTTCCAGTTCCACCGCATCGGCCCCCATGAAAAGTTGATAGTCCGCAGGAACAATCAGGCAAACCTGCTGGTTGCCTTCCTCCCATTCCACGGTGTAACGCCGGCGTTCCACCTCATTAATGACACAGTTCGTTTGCGGTGTCCGGTTGCGCAACATAGACAAATTCCCCTTTACAAACGTGACAGGTTTCCGGGCAGCCTCCTCGGCCTTATCCACTCCTTTACGAGGCACATCCAGTTCCAGTGCATAACGTTCCAGGAAATCAAGCAGCGGACGAGCTGCATACGCAGCCGCCCACTGACTGTCAAATAGCTTATATCCGATGTGTGACACATCTCCATACATATTGGTCCGCACCCGCAAAGGCTTACCCGAAAAATGCCAGGTAGAATCATTGTCCACATTCTCCCCCATACTATCAGGCAACTCCAGTTGCAGGGATTTTGAGAGAGTTTCCAGGCAACGAGTATGAAACAGCGGAGCCGCATTCATTCTAAAGACAAATGCTGCCGCCGCTATCATCATCCATGCGATGTGGAAACGTCGTTTCATGGTTTCACAGCCGTTTCATTACCATCATGTTTCCAGTAACCGAGACCACTGATTTTTCCATCGCGGAACTCGCCTTCAAAGGTATCACCCGGATTTGCCACGAAATCTTTCGAAGACACAATCTTCCGGCTGGTCTTATACGTCAGTTTGCCATATCCGTGCGGTTTGCCATTCTTCAAGTCGCCGGTATAAGTCGCATAGCCCAGATCGACAGTTCCCCGACCGTTGATTAACACTGGTGTCGGGTCTTTCTTCTTGGGCTCTTCTGTCGCTTCTTCTACCGGAGGCACATCCAATTCCGATGAGTCAATCTGCACCGTGTCCTCAGCCGGCACTTTCTCCTTCTGTACATCGACAGCGGTGGAGTCAACTACTGGAACATTGACTTTGTCTTTAGGGTTATTTCCCATGAAATAATAGCCCCCACCAGCCAAAGCTGCCACGACCACAATGCCTCCAATAATCATCCACGGTTTTTTATCGCCGCCGTCGTCCTCGTCTTTAACCTTTCTTTTTCTCCCCCCTTCAGCTTCCTGCAAGGGTTGATGACACAACGGACACTCAAACTCACCTCCCGGTTCAACTTCTATCGTTTTCTTGTAGTTATCACAATCGATGTTTCTGCAAATACCAATTTTCTTTGCCATAATATTTTCTTTTTTAGTCTATTTTCAAATCATTGTCACACAATTTCTCTGCAGCCCTGTTGAATGCCACAAATTCCACATTGTTCTCATTTCCGCCTACCAGTGGCAACAACACATTGTCAAGTGTCTCTCCCATCTTCAGCATCAGCTGGTTCTTCTTTTCAATGTGCTTGTAGTTGGTATCCAGTTCAGCCTGTACAGCCTTCTTCAGAGCATCCGCATCCATCGCGCGAGTCATTTTGCACAACTCGTTCAAGGTTTCTATCATGTCATTGCCCACCGGAATCCAACGGCTCACACGTCCCATCCGGTTCTTCTCACCGGCAAAAGCCAAAGTCTTTTCCCCGGTCTCCACGTCCTCACGTTCCACCAGAATACCCTCAAGCGTATAAGCCAGCAAGATTACCGGGCGTAAACGTTTCTTCAGGTCGCCGGCATCCAGTGCAAACAGTTCAGGCAACGGTTTGGAGAACGATTCCGTGTGAACAACCATGCGGTTCACCTCGTTGCGCACCAGCACATCGTATTTCTCTTTCAGCACCCGCACATTGTCTACATACCGCAACGGGAATCCGCTGTGTGCCGTCACCACCACAATCTGGTTGCTCTTAAAGTTGACCGACACATCGTTGTCCTTGTTGAACGGGATTTTTCCACTCTCGCCGAAATCCTTGATAAATTCATTGCGGAATGCGTCATCGTCTTCATACAACGGCAACGAAAGCTGAATCATCTTCTGATGGTTAGCCGCTGTTTCAGGGCTTCCTTTTCCCTCTTCAGAGCCATTGAACGGCAAGAAACTCTGCGCCGCATTGTAGATTTCCTTCACAAAACGCTTGCGTTTATCCGGCGTACTGCAATCCGTATTCCGCAGCTTGTCCAAGATGTTGACATTCACCAGACGCTGGTTGGCATTTTTCATTGAATATTCATCCATTTCCTTCCGTGCGCTTTCAATGCAAATCTTCAGCGTAATCTCCTGCAAGGCACTGACATTGATTTTCTTGCTCAGGCTGGCAAATCCCACATTGGTCGTTCCCATTGATTCTACGATGCTGGCCCGCAGGCTGCTGGCATACGCCTTCTGGTTGGCCTGGTTCTTCAGGAATCCATGCACGGTGTCACGCACCAGTTTCGGATCGTATTCCTTGACCACCTCACTGTTCATGCTGCCCCCTTCCAGGTCGCTCAACTTACATTTCTCTTCCGCCTGCTTCTTCATGTTGTCGGCAAAATCGGTCAGCACCTTCATGAAAGGTTCCACGCTGTTGTTGTTCAGCAGCGTCAGCATGTTGATGATTTCCGACATCAGCTTCACCGCATAACTATAGGCAGCCACAGTGGTAGCCACGGTGAGCTGTTCCCGCTTGGCATCAGCAAAACGTCCAAAAGTCTTTACCGAGGCATTCGTAATGGCATCCCTCAGCCAGCCGATGTTGTTCCAGTCATTGCGGATTTGCTCCAACTGACTGGCCAGGTCCTCGTTCAAATAAGTAGTACGTTTGGTAATCTTGTTCTTGAAACCTTCCACCCGTTCGGTACACTTGTCAATCAGCACAGAAATGTACTTGTGTACTTCAATGATAGACATTTCGCCGTTCTTCCACTTGGCAAACAAATTATTCTCGATGCGGCGGCAGATTTCCTCGGCGAATCCAGGAATCTGGCTTTCATAATCGAAGTAGAACTTCTTCACGCCACAGCCCCGATACATAGAGTCGAAGAACTTCTCACAGAGCTGGTTAAACTCTTCATACCATTCCTTCTTCTGGCATTCAGCCTGCACATCCTGCTTGTAACGGTCCACATAGAATTCCCATCCCTGCACAATCGGCTTCCAGTTGGTCACATGCTTCTCGATGGAAGGCAACGGTTTGCTCAGCATCAGGTAGTCATCCGTCAGCAGGTTGGCCTCTTTCTCTGCCTCCTTGTCCACGTCGTGCACAAACGACTTGCCCACCATGTCTTCCGTACACTCGATGTAACCGCGGGCCTCGTCCCACAAGCCATACAACATCTGCATGGAAGCCTGACGTGCAAAGTTATACGCACCATATTCCACCACTTCCGTTTCCGGATACTCGATACGCTTCACGCCAAACGTCATGAATTTGCGGCTGCGGACCGGTTCACCCGTCTCATTGTTTTCCGGCAACAGTCCGTTGTTCTCATTGCTTTCCAAACGAGCCATCTTCCCACTGTTCTGCATGGAAGATGCCACAATCTTCTGGAACAGGAAGTCCCCCACAATGCCAGGAAGCACTTTTTGCAGGTTCACCTCTTTTCCCGCTTCATTCACGTTCGTATAAAGATAAGCCATGTCGAACGCATCCTGACCTTTCAACAGGCGGCGCACATTGCCATATTCATCCGTATTTCCTTTCACATCCGTAGGATAATATCTTCCCACCGACATGGCATTCAGTTCCAGCAATGCCGCATACCCATTGGGCTGATAGTAACGGTTGCTGTCTTCTCCCCCCGGAATCTGGATAATTTTTTCCGGCACATACAGATAAAGCTGTATCTTGAACTTCGAACGGTCGTCGCCCGTACGCTGGAATTCATTCCGGATTTGTGCCACGGCATCCACGATGGAACCAGAACCTGTTCCACCACCCAGGCCCGCACAAATATGGAACGTCACATCGTCCACATCCTCCTTTTCCTTCAAGGCACGCACACGGGCATGCACCTGTCCTACAAATGTATTCTGTGGCAAGCCACACATGTTGTTCGCTATCAGCATGCGTCCGAAACGACGGCGTTGTCCCCCGATACCCTCACTGATAATCGCACCGATACCCTCTTTCAGCATCGCTTCATCCTTCCGGTTGATAAACGCATTGATACCCGGATACTGATCCAGATTGCTTAATACCCCCGAACCAATCCCGTTAATGGATAAGCGCTGCGACGGAGAGAGCTGTACGGATACGCCCAACGTCTGCCAGTCTTCTTCATTATTCAAATCCGCCAGACTGGAATCCACATAAAGATATTCTATATTCGCACTTCCTTTCGGGTCATTTGAACGAAACTCTTCATAAATACGTTTACGCAGAGCCCGCAAGACAGAGCCTCCTGTTCCGCCCAGTCCGATAACTAAATGATTTGCCATAAATAATTGAGTTTTAGTTTATATATTAATCATCATAACGTCTTCTCCTGCTGCTGCCTGTAGCCATACTCCGTGTGCTGGAATAACGTCTGCGGGAAACACGCTCCATCGACTTGATTACGATTACTACTCCACAGACAATGAAGAGCAGGCTCCAGCCCACACGGCGGAGGATAAAGTAATTCATGAACGAACGGAGTTCCTCGGCCATAGCCTGTGCGATAGTAACGGAAGTATGTCCCGTGAAATCGGCACCTCCCACAAAATATCCCACCAGCGGCCATTCCTCCGTAATCTGTTCCAGCACATGCTGACTGTCCTCCTGATTAAAAGGAATGTCAGAAGGCACCTCCGCTACCCAGCTGTTGATTGCACCTTCCACATCCTCACTATAAGATTTGATGGTCACAGCCCCGCAGAGTAAGATAGACTGAAAAGAAAGGAAAAGAAACAAGATTCCTCCCACAATGTAACTTACAGGCGTAAAGGTACTGTTCCGATACCAGGATTGTATCAGTACAAACAGCAGAATGACTCCTACCACAGTCAATAGAATACCTAAAAACAGGTTACCTATCGAATAGGCAACAATTTGAAATAAAGCCCCCATGTCTTTACTAGTTTATCGTTTTCAATAGTAATAGTAATACCGTTTTTCAGTAGTAATACTTCTTTCAATAGTAATAGCTAATCGCAATCATTGCAAATATATAATTTTTTTTACAAAACCTACTGGATTCGTTAATAAATCAAAGGGAACAACGTTTTTTTTCGAATCTGCAAGCTGAACACCAGTCTGCCCGTGCCATCCTATACGCATAAAAAAAGTGGCACCCAATCAAATTGAGCACCACTTCCTGTGTTTTATTATCCTTCTAAGGAATTATTCAGCACGTGTAATTACCGCACGGCTCAGACGAGGATCGTCGTAGAACATGTTGTCTACACCACCCTTGTAGTCCACACGCAACTGAGAAGCAGATACGCCGAACTCGTTAACCAAGCAGTCGTAAACGGCTTCCGCACGTTTCTTGCTCAGGCGTTCGTTCAGCTTCTTGCTGCCGGTGCCCGCATCTGCATAACCTGTAATCGTGTAAACGGCCTTGCTGTCGGCTGCCTTGATGGCTTCTGCAAGCAAGCCCAGGTTCGCACGCGCTTCGTTTGACAGTTTAGACTTGCCGATACGGAAGATAACCAGGTTCGAAGCAACCGTCTTCGTCACTTCCTGAGGTTTCTGGTTGCTGGCGTCGATGGCATTGCGCAGACGTTCGTTCTCCGCATTTGCACGGTTCAGCTGGTCGCGCAGAGAGTTGATTTCGCCCACATTCGTGCGAACCACCGTCTTGCTCTTGTCCCAGCCGCGACGTTTGAACTTGTAGGTCAGACCCACTGTGGCAGCAAACATACCTTCACTGCCTTTTCCACCCATTTCACCGTCAAACTGGTCACCCGTGATGGTTCCTCTCAAATCCAGGTTCAGGTCCAAAGCCGAACTCAAGCGGAAAGAGTTCATGATACCCAGGTGCGCCATCACTTCCGAATTCTTCGGTTTGCTGGTTACTCTACCCAAGCCCAGACCGAAGTAAGGACTACAGTTGTACACACGCGTTTCCTTGTAGCCGTAAAGGATGTTCGACAGATTGAACAGCACGTCTGCATGGAAGTTGAAGAACTTGAACTTCTGTTCGTTCAGCCAAGCTGTTTCCCATTTCCCTTCAATATGCTGACCATTAGAATAAATTTCATCAGGTCCATACTGAGTAGCACCCTTCAGAGAAAGGCCCGTGTACATCAAGCGTACGCCGATGCCCGGAGTAAACCATTTTCCTACTGCGATATCCAGGGCCGGAGAGATACGTTCACCGAACTTGCGCTGTCTGTCATGGTCACCGAAGTAAACCTGACCGCCTACTCCTGCACTGATAAACCAGTTGTCCCAGAAGCCGTTGGTCTCCACTTTGTATTTGTCGTTGCTGTATTCCACTGTTTCTGTGAAATCACCATTTTGTGTGGTCTGCTCCGTCTGCGCGAAAGCAGAACCTGCAGCTGCCAAAGCAAGAGCTGCAAAGATTGTCTTTTTCATCATAATATTGATATTAATTAATAGTTAAATCATTCGGCATCTATTACAAAACTCCCATTCATGATATTCGTATTCATCCAGTTCAGGCGTTCACGATAAGCCTGCTTCATGGATGCAACCGCTTCATCGAAAGTCATCTCTTCATCGCCGTTAAATGCAGCCGTACCGGATGATTTCACCTGAATCTGGGGCCACATAACTGAATTGAAAGTATCAGACAAACGATTTTGGTCTGCCAATTCTTCTATTTTGGATTCTACAGTCAATAGAGCTGGATAGATTATCGTCCATCGTTCCTGTACAGCCTGACGGAAATTCGCATCCTTAAACAAGAGCGGATACCACATATAAGGCTTGTCATTCTCGTAGTCATAATCTTGCCATGGCCATGTCGGTTTTTCCGCAAGTTTCGATGCGCCATACAGCCATTCATCTCCTTTCCGACAACGATAAGTGTCACAACCATATTTATTTATCATTGCTTCCACATTATCATAGTTCACAAAGGTTTGCCAGTCAAAGTCCCAAACCGGACCTGCCGTCAACTTACCCAGCCCATCTATATACATGTAAACGCTTTTAGGATGCTTATACTCATCATTAAAAGCCAATTCCTGTATAAAGAAATAGTCTATCACTGAGTGAATATCCAAATCATTATAGGCAGCGTCATAATTACCTGCTTCCAGATTAGCCTCGATGCCTTCTATTCTTGCCTTTACGGCATCAAACAATTCATCCGAAACTATATCTTTGAACATGCATGGCAAACCACGACCCGTATGAAATTTATTCACCTCATCGTAATTGTCATCAAATTCAAGCAGATAACCACAATCAGCCACCGTTGGGTTCGGATTCTCCTCCAACACGTCTTCATAGCAGTCCTGAATATTGACACGATCACCGTCAATCTTTATCTGCTCACACAGATAATAATTTCCTACGTGCCGACCGTCCATAATCACTTCCACATTATATCCGTGAGGATTCCAACCGATTCCATCGGCAAAAGCATTCTCTGTCTGATGCGCTACTTCAAAAGCAACCGCATTACGCAACATCGTACGATCCATCCAGTTAGCCAGCAATACCCAACGTTTGTGTTTAGGCATGCCCAACACCTTCGCCTTGCTTGCCAGCTTAATAGCAAACGGTTTTTTAGGAAATTCCTGTGTAGAGTTTCCGCGCAGGCGTATGCCACACGCCGTTTCCTCCACATCGGTAGAACCATCTGCCTTATATACGGTCATTTTATCTGTCTCTACCCAGTCGGCATCCTTTTCACGCACATTAATGCCCGCTTCTGCCCATTCCACTGTGCCGCCGCCACTCTGTGCCAACACGACAACAGGAAGACCAGAATTGGTGACCTTCACTGTGTAATCGCAACTTTCCGTACCGTTAGAAACCGTATACACCACTGGATTACTAAAATCCTGTATGCTAGTTCCACTACTCTGTTCAAGCCCATTTACGCTTACGGTCAATCCCTCATTTACTGAGAATGTCGGTTTTAACTTAAAATCATATAAATAAGGAATGCAACCTGAAATCACATTGTTTTCAATCGTCAACATTTCGGCCAGATTGTCAACCGGACGTGTTACACCCGCCTCGTAAACCAACTTCTTGTCCAGAATCTTGCCGCTGTTGTTTTTCGCTTCAAAGGAGAAAGAAGTAAACACTGGCCGGTTGGTTACCACCATGTCATTCTTATAATTCTCCAAAGTAAGCGGGAATGTATAACAAGTGTTCGCAGCAAAATCCACCAAGGCCTGACGTGTAAACTCAGCCTTGAACTGACGGGTCAGAATCGTAATTTTTATTTCATCTCCCGTCCGGATATCCGGTGCACAAGTGATATAACCCGTATAATCTTTTCCATTGTCAAGTGCAGGAGTATCGGCCCATTTCATCGTCAACACATTGGTTCCTACTGAAGCAGAAGACCAACTGACATTCTTCGATGTAGCATCAAAAGTAAACTCACCT
The DNA here is from genome assembly GCF_025567125.1 of Phocaeicola fibrisolvens. NCBI lineage: Bacteria > Pseudomonadati > Bacteroidota > Bacteroidia > Bacteroidales > Bacteroidaceae > Phocaeicola > Phocaeicola fibrisolvens. The sequence continues at coordinate 108,603 of NZ_JAOQJI010000009.1, forward strand.
CCCAGTCTGCGACCGTCAGGCAATGTCAAAATGATACTTTCCAGATTATCTCCTTCCAAGGCTGTGCCCGAAGCATTAATGTCGAACTTCAACAATGAAAACAAGTGCTCAAATTCAAATTCGTACCGTCCTTCATAGGTTTTAAACGTAGGCTCACCCACCTTATAGTCACTTTCCAGTTTTCCGGTAGCCATATCGAATGTCTGCACCAGCTTTAGGTTACCTTTCAAAGCTGTAACTTCAGCTGTCGCATTCTCCATACTATACGGATAATAGGCATACGTAGGAAACTCTCCACCCGCCATCGTACCGTTAAATTCGGCTTCTGCCACATTTCCGGTATTGGTTGCTTCGAACAAGGCATTCTTGGTTCCTTTATCCCCATATACGCCAATTGTATCTTTCGGTGACCACAAGATACCTGTCATTCCTTCGGGCGACGAACTGTCCACACAGGTACGAGTCTGCATTCCTTCCCCACTCATACGGGCAAGGATTGTGACATTTCCCTTTGCAGTGTGTTGCTCAAAAGAATCCTCCTGACAGGCAGTCAGCCCCCATACACTACAAGATAATATTGCATAAACTGCTATATTGCTTTTCATCTATCAGCCTATATTTTTTGTAGGATTCTTCACAGCACCAATGCCGTGAAGAATCCCAAACAAAAATTATTTATCCCAACCTATGGCATTGACACCCGTCTTATAGCTGGCATTGTAAGAAGTTGTGGTTGTTGTTGAACCCTTCTTGCGCAATGCAAACTTGAAGTTGTTATCGATAAGAGTTTGAATCAGCCAGTCGCTCTTATACCTAGCACCAGAATTAGACTGCTTATCGGCAAAGTTCATGAATACCAAACCCAGTCCTGCATTTTCAGTACGGTCTTGCAATTCATCAACTCCCATCTGGTTCATATCAATAGCCAAAGCCTCAATACCTGTACCTCTGCCCTTTATATCACCACTATCAGAATAATATCCACCGAGGTCGTTCATAAACCATGTCTTATGAGAAGTATCATTCTTATACAAATCCACACTCTTACGGAACAAATTCTGAATACTCTCCTTCTTTTCCTGAGTAGTAGCTTCCTGACCACTTCCCACACTTGTTACTTCCTGATAATACCATCTTAAAGCAGCATTTGAGTTTTCATACCATACAGGAGCTCCCCAATCCATAGGCATACCATTATTTACTTCTTGATAATATACTCCCTCCGATAGCTCAGGACCATAAGCACCTTTCCACCATGTAAACATGATTGGAGCTGTTGTCGTGCCATACCGAGAAATCATGTCTTTTGAATTGTAATTGGCTTTCAAAATAATTTTACCCTTAACATCATTAATTGTTGTATTCGGGGTTATCTCCCCGGTATAAATACGATTAGCTTCATCATCAGCTATACTATTGACTTCCTCACGTAGTTTATCAATCCAATACTGTTCATTATCATATCCTTGAGGATTATCTAACCAAGGAATATCGCCTGATGAATAAGTTAACATAACAAAAGCAAACTCATTAGTTTTACCATTTTGTTCACAGACATCAAGATAAGATGCAATTTTTTTAATGGCCTGACTTAATGTCATCACATTTCTACTCTTATCTTCACAGACAACATAAAGATTATCATAATTTGCACCCAAATCTTTACTATTTGTTGCTGTCTGGAATATAAACGCACGGACACCATCTTCAAACTGCTTATCAATATCGTAATTCTGATAAACTCTGCTTGCGCGATTCGCTTTTGACAATATAGAGAACTTACTACCCGGTATGGAAAGCTCAGACACATAGATATTGGGATCGAGTGAACTCATCCAGTAGTTAGTGCCACCAACCTCCAATTTAGGAAGAATAACACGGTTAATCTTCTGCGGAGTAACATCGGCTGTATTCAATGTCTTTCTGCAAGGCGCACCATTCAACATAGATACCGTCACACGAAGTGTACTCCTTGTTACTGTATTCCCTATATTTTGTGGAATGATATAGGCTTTTACATTCAACAATTCCTCTTGGCCAAGCTGAATGAACCGACCTGTTTTTTTATCATAACAAGGAATAGAAATGCGACCGCGCTCCTCATTGAACGAACCTACAGGAGTACAAGTCGCTGTTGCTCCTGTACTTGCGTTTCGGATATTACATGTAAAATCACCTGTAAGAATAGGTTTTTCACCATCTATCGCATCTACATTAATATTCGTGATGGTTGCTGTACCTGACGTAGGTCCCTGCACAGTAATATCCAATACAGTTACCAGATTTTTAAAATTCAGGTCAATAGCTTCATCTTTTGATACTTTTGAAGGAGTGACAGCCTGATAGGCATACATATAAGCATAATCCATATTAGGAAGTCCAAAATAAACTTTTTTATTCTTAAAGTCAGGATCTGAAGTATCAAAAGTGCCTTCTCTCCATTCCTGAACTTGTTGCGTTACAGGAATATTGGCAGTTATTTGGCCCGTAGCATTTTCTTCGGTAGAACCTTTCACAGCACTAGCTGGATAGAAGGCATAAAATCGATGCTCTGTATCCGGATCACCCCATTGCAATCCGGCCTCTGCTGTACTTACTTTTGTCACAGAATGCGCCTGATGTTTATCAGGTTTTCCATCTTTATTTAAATCTTCAGTTTCCGGCATTACTTTATAATGAACCAAATGATTGGCAGGTTGTGATGCCTGATTACAGAAAATAGCAATCGTATCACTACCATCATCTTCCCAATACACCGGTACACCAGTCTCAGTACGATCCCCATACACAGTTCTTGATTCTATCATATTAGCATTATCCGACAGAGAAGAACCGAAAATAATCTCATCTCCTGTCTGTACAGGATTTACAACGGTCTTTCCGTTGTCCAAACTATCGTCTGAGCAACTGCTCAGGCATGCGGCCAAAGCTATACCTAAATAACATACTTTCTTCATAATTCACTCTTTTTAAATTAATCCCAAGTACCACCATTATTTGGATCAGAATAATCTCCTTCCCATGCTGCACCAGGATTTGCAAATCCATGTTCTTCAATAGTAACTCCATCGGCATTTTCCTTTCCATCTTCAAAGACAGAAGCCTTCATGAAGCCTTGCTCCAACTCCACCTCCGAATACGTCGTCAGTGGAACTTCATACTCTTTTTTCTTCATACAGCTACCTCGCTTTCTTGTTTAGTTAATACAATAAATGTTGTTTTTTCATTAGAGTTTATATCGAATAATTGATTAAAGCGTTCTTTGACTTATCTTTGTGGTCTAAAAGGTTCAATTGATGTATTACGACAA
>NZ_JAOQJI010000090.1:0-5469 GCF_025567125.1 Phocaeicola fibrisolvens
GATGCACTGTGCCCCCTTTTTACTAACGATGCAGATTATTTTCGCTTCTGTATCATATAGGCGCGTAGTTGCGGATTTGAGGTATTCAAAAGTTTCAAGCAGTTTTATAGCTTTCTTTTCGCCCTTTATTTGCTTACCCTTGACATCAAAACTACGCACTCCACGTGGCTCGAGTTGATGGAATTGATGTCTTTGGCTAATTTTAGAGCCCGACGTATGCGGAAACATATCTATCAATTTTTTACTGTTTTTTGAGAAAACGAGGTATGAGGGAACATATCGAAGTAATAATCACCAATAATACGCATTAAAAACTAATCACTGTTGTATTTAAACTATTCGAAAAGGATTTAAATATTAAGGGAAGACTCTATAGATCTTTTCAAATAATTAACGAGTTCAATTATCTCAGTCTCCATTCCTTCCCACTTGTCATCATAATCTTCCAAATAAGCCTTTTTTGCTTTTTCAAGTAAAGTAGCATGCTCTTTGGCTAATTTAGGTATCGCCCATTCAGCAGCCTGATCTTTTGAGCAAATTCTACCGGAAGAGGATGTCAGCCACATTCTGGCTAAAGTTAAAATCACATTGCGTTCGTCACCTTCAATGCTAGCTATCAACCCGGGTAAGGATTCTTTAATCGCCCTTCGAATATCTGTCATTGGTACAGGCTCAATCACTTCTGTTGCCTCTGGTCCGAAAAGGTTAATACTATTTTCTCTTAATTGAGATAAAAGAATTGCTAAATCGGGATCATAAGTTGGCTCAGGAATTGCTCCCTTATCAAACTGCTCCCTTAGCCACTCACCATACATAAATTCATGTTTAGGAGGAAATTTCCAAGGGACAACATCCTTTTGATTTATGACCGTAACTTCAAGTGGTCTAATAGCATTTATGTTTCTATATAAGGCAAAGAGGATAATTTTTCTGTCACTGATTGAATAATATTATATCTCAGGTTTAAAGTTAGCGAAATTGTTTTCTTGTTTAAATCTAAAAATGTCAAATTTGTATTATTTATTAAAGCTAACGTGGAATATGTTATAATTTCACTTATGCATTGAGTTAGATTAAATTCAATATACTGATTGGAAGAAGCCATAACATTTCCACTGCAGACAATAGAATTATCAGAGATGTCAATTTTTTTACCTATTAAGCGCAAAAAATCAATCATATCATAGACATCCGTTTTTAAATATGGATTTTTTATGATAAATTTTTGTTTGTTAACAGATAAAAGTAATGCCGTTTTAGTGGCCCCTCCTACAAGCGGTCCACTCAAATCTTCGCTAGAGTATGAAAAATTTTTTATATCTAACTCGGTTATATCGCTATTGTCACCAAAATTACCTATTATTCTATTAGATTCTATACTTATTTTGTGATTAAAACATTCAATCACTGAAGCAATATGAGAAAATGGTCTATTATGTGAATCTATCGAATCACCAATTTGACAACCTCCAGAACCATAATATTCAAATTTTCCTAATGCAATTAATAGCGCCGGGCACAAATACATAGAACCATGAATACACTTTCCTAAAGTCTCTGTCCGAGATAAGTGTTGGTATGCATAACTGACCTGTTTATTCATTTTCTATGAATGCCCTGGGTAAACGAAAAGGAACAAGGTATATTTCATCCTTGTTCCTATCGGTCAGTATGTGCTATTCAGTTCAACAAATTGGAATTTGTTGCTCCGTCAAACTGAAAGTTTCAAGCGTTATAGACTTCCCACAAATATCTCTGCATCAATCGTCAAAGTTTTTAGCTTTTTGAAATCAATCTCAGTTTTATCTACATGGAAGAGCAGTGGGGTCATGTCTGCAAAAATTTTAATATCCTCTAACGGCATTTCATATGATTCTGAAACTCTTTTTTGGTAAATAACAGAATACTGCTTCTTGAATAAGTTAATCACATTCTCATTGGAATACTCTTGATTTTTCAAATGTTCTTTTGCAATGTTTCTGAACTCCATCAGATGTTTATTCCCAGGAATAACCTTTACAATATAGCCGCTATCCGTCAGAACTCTATTGAACTCCAAATAATTAGCTGGTGTAAATATGTCCAGTATACAGTCTACTGAGTGGTCTCTAATTGGCATATTTTCCAAATCACCCACAAACCACTTTATAGACTTACTACCGTCTCTTTTTGAAGCAAGGGAAATGGCATCTTTTGAAATATCAAAAGCAACTATATCTGCTTGAAATAGTTCTTTGATTTTTCTAGAATAATATCCTTCACCACATCCGACATCAAGAATAGTTGTTATGTTTTCAAGCTTGCTCAATATATGTGTTATCTCCGTAAGAATATGTGAATAGTATCCCTTTTCTAAAATATCCATTCTGCTTTCAAAAGAAGTTCTGCTATAATGCTTAGATTGCTTTTGATTTAATGCAAAATTCACATATCCTAATTTAGAAATATCGAAACAATGCTTATTACTACACAGCAAACTATTGCCTACCATCTTTAACTTTCGTTTACATATTGGACAACGAAAAAGCTTTTCGCTGTCATTAAATCTAATAATTTTATTCATGACATCCTCCATTATTACATTCTTGACCGAAAGCGAGTTATGTAATACGGATGTACCGCAACACAACTCGCGGTATTATCTTAATCTCATATATGCTGTCATCTTATCACCTCCTCAAATTCAAGTTTGTATAACTATTTTATTGCATTATAGCATACTTTGGTCTGCTTTTCCCACTCCAGAGAAAATTTCTTTGTCGATAATTATCCTACCTATAGGAATATTTTTATTCACCAATACTTATCTCGGACAGAGATTTCCTAAAAAGAAAGGAATGTTGGCATTACATATGGTACTTGCGTCAATAAACAAACGTTTGTTATATATTTTTGCAGTACCACCTAGTTCATTTATTATTGCGATAAAAACATATGTATCACTTACTATAGGTGGATTAACAATAACAGTCTTCATTTTGAGTGCAATAGTTAATGCTATTATTTGAACCATTGAATGTTTGTATCCATCCAAACTTAAGGAGGCATTAACTGGACTATTTTTGCTCACACTTATATTAATATTTTTATTTTCTCCTTTAAACAAAAAATCGGATAAACATTTATATTCCATAATAGATTCCTTGTAACTCTAATTGTTGATAGACAAAAAAACAGATCGCCTATGCATCACAAACAAAATACGGTTAATTTAGTGTTTTGTTTTGTAATTAATTTTAGAAAATGTATTTTTGTGCTTGCTTTTAGGATTCTCTTTCTTGCTTTTTGAACGATTGTGAAAACCTAAATCCTTCCCCATTGAATTGTGTTGCTTATTCTTCTCGTTTGTGTTACTAACCAACTGACCGCAGGCAGCTTTGATGTTATTACCTCGTGATTCTCTCATTTTTACTTCTAAACCAGCCGCTTCAAGTCGCAATTTAAATGCAACTAATTGTTGTTTGTTTGGCCTGTTAATATTGCAATTTGCGGTATCATTATATTGCAAAAGATTTATCAAAACATTTTTCTCACGAAACCATCTTCCTAATTGACGTACATCAGTTGCTTTATCATTTAGACCAGGAATCAATAAATAAGCAATTGTTACTTTTCTGTTATGTCTTTCCGAATATGATAAAACAGATTCAACAATCTTATTTATGTCATAACCTTTCATGTGAGGTATAATTATATCTCTTGTTCTTTGATTTGTTGCATGAAGAGAGAGGGTGAGTTGTATCTTCAGATGTTCTTCTCTTATTTTTTTTAATTGTTCTAAAGGACCTACTGTCGAAATATTAATTCCATCTGTGGGGAAATTAAGCCCATTTCTATCTCTTAGTATATGAATTGACTTAATTACATTATCATAATCCTCAAATCCGCAACTACGCGCCTATATGATACAGAAGCGAAAATAATCTGCATCGTTAGTAAAAAGGGGGCACAGTGCATCGAATGTCACCATAAAGACATATAAACGCCCCTTACCCCACCATGCGACTTGAGGCAATACGCAAAGTCACGACCATAAGTTGTCGGTGTTATCCAAAGTCATTCTGGAACACATCAGCATAAGCGTTGTTGCATGAATAGATATTCAGCACATACTGCCTTGATGTCCTGCCCCATTTGGCTGGCACAGAGATGAACTTGAAGACAAACGCCTTGATGCGGCTTGTTGCTTTGAGTCCGAACCTCTTCACGTCAAGCCTCGCCATGATGAATTTATAGAAGTTGCGTATGAGTGCCGTAAGCAGAAGAAACACCGTGTTTTCTCCCATGAAGGATTTTGGAAGCCTGTTCCAGCCGAATCCGTTATTCATTTCATCGAAGATGCGTTCCTTCCCTCCACGGAGGTTATAGAATTTGACAATCTCTTTCTCGGAAGACTCGTAGTCATTTGTAAGGATGCAGCGGTAGGTGTATTCGCCTTCCCACAGGTCAATCTCACCGTCAATTCGCTTCTGCCTTTGGATTACAAGACGGTATGCCCTCCCTTTCCATTTCTCAACAAGAATGGAGTTCAGTTCAAACTCAATGCCGCCCAGTTCCTCTCTCTTCCACCCTCTGAGTGCAAAGATGTCATCGTAGAGCGAACCGCAGCGGTTGGCGCGGATATAGAAAGTCATGCAATGCTTTCCGACCTCTTCCACAATTTCCTCTGAGCAGGATCCGCAATCTGCCCTGAAACGATTGACTGTCAATCCTTTCTGTTCAATCCTCTCAAAGAATCTCCTCAACGTGTCCTTCTGGTGGAAACGAACGTTAGTGTTGCCGTCGCTGTTCTCTATGCCGACAATCATGTCGCCAATGACAGCCACACCTGGACGGTACCCGAGAAACTTCTTGTATGTGGGTTTCGCATCAAACTTCTCAGCCTCTATGAACTGGTGGTCGAAGTCAACGTCATACCCCTCGCCCTCTTTCAGCTGCCCTGTGGACAATAGGCAATTGAGGAGCAGTGTATTCAGCATGTCTGCCGTGTTGAAGTCGTAGGTCTTGCCAGTGTCGGATGTGTAGGAAATGTTATCCTGGGTCAGTTCCTTTATGGCTCTGAGAATCGTGTCGGCACTGCATGTGCGAAATGTCGGATGAAGCGAGAGGTGGTACATCAGATGAGTGGTGACATCCTCTATGCATGAGCCGCCACAGAAATAAACGCTCATAAGCGAACGGATGATTTCGCTGTATTGATAACCATACAGCCTGCATCTCATACCGAGAGTTGAGTCGATTACAGATGAGAGATTGGAGTCAAATAGCTCCATTATTGAAAAAATTCCTCCAAAAGGAGAGAGTTTCTCAGATTTTATTGCTACCTTTACCATGTCTGTCGGGTTTGATACATATTTTGATTTGCAACACTAAGATAGGTGAAAAATCTGACATGGCAAAATCCTGAGCAACTTTTTGTTGCTCAGGTACTTAAAAAGTTATATTTGTAATAGTGTTGCGGAATTAAGG
>NZ_JAOQJI010000091.1:0-4717 GCF_025567125.1 Phocaeicola fibrisolvens
AAGTATTAACTTTGCCAACGACACTGAATACTAACTGGGGAGTGAACGGATATCACCGGAAATGCTGAACGGGTATCCGCCGGAATATGCACTCTCCTGATCGAAATCTGTGTTACCCATCCATGTTCTGAAGAAAAAATCAATTCAAAACTTCCCATTATTGAAATCCCTGTAAGTTCTGAGGACGATATAAAAGAAATCGAAATGAATACTGAACTGAAGGGAGACAAATATAATATTACATTAAAGGATGCATACAAACCGTTAGAAATAGAGTATCCTGTGCAAAAATATGCTCTTTTCAGTTCAGGTAAATACCACAATGAGGATTGCTATAAAACAACATGTAAAGAAATCACTATGCCTCAATATAAACAGGCACTTTTAGAAATCTCTGTTTACAACCAACACTTTGACAATAATTACTTCCTCCTTTATGCACAATCTTTAGGATATAATATTAAGGACTGCTCTATTTGCCAGCATTATAAATATATTCAAAATTGGTATTCAAGCTATCCTTTATGTATGCAATACAAGAAACACCATACACCCAAAAGTCCCCATTTTTTATACGCCTATAGATGTCCATATTACACAATCAACCGTAGTTTTTATCAAGAATACAAGAGTTGTGTAACGGAATCTCAAATCAAAGTCATAACGAATAATCCAAATGCTTTTAATAATTTAAGTTTCGAATCTTTATATTTGCAACACATAAACCGTATGCTAACAACAAGCATAGAAACCTTATCTAAGTATTTCAAACATCAGAAACTTTGGTTACGTACCGAAAAAAGTGACATAAATCTAGCAGAATATTATGATTCCTCTAAATGCTCTAAAGAGAATGAGTTGGTATATTATTTACGACTCTATCACTCAAGAAAAACAAATAGACCTCCTTTACTGATATATTGCATTGAAGGAAATTGTAGTTACGATACCCAAAGTACTTCAGCTAAATCTATCTGTTTAAAGATCAAGAAGGAAACCGACATACAATATTTTATCGCTGAAAATGGGATGATTCTATGTGCATGCCACATAATTTCTTTCCACAATATCCTACTAAAAGCTCCTACTAAAACCAATATTGAGTTACATAACACTGAAATATCTATCAATAACGAAGAACCACATTTCCCCAAAGACTATAAAGAGAACATACTTTCTTTGCTAGAAAAAGAGTTTACTTCAAAGACCATCTTTATTGAAAGATTTGACCAAAAGCGCCTCGATTTAAAATCATTATTTAACCACTGTACAATATCTGAAGAAAAGGGGACTAAAATGCTGAAGTTATATAATAATGACAATCAAGCATATAGTCCCCTCTATATTCAACCCTGTTTCAGGTACGACTCTCCTCAACAGCGAATCCCAACTATTATCCTACGACTTGATATGAATGAAAAATGGAAAAATATCTCCTATCAAGGTTGTCTGCTACTTATAGAAGGACCAAGTGGTGGCTTTTACAACATCAAAGATCTGTTTGAACAGACATAAAAATTACTCTTAACAACCAATCTTTTTCAATTAATTTTCCCCAGCTTCTTCAAGCGGCTGCGGATAGCTCCCTGAGTACGTTCAAACATCTCGGCAAGCGCACTTATGCTATTCCCTTCATCATACAACCGACAAAGCAACTTGTCGGCCTCTTCCTCCCACGGAATATATGCGTTTCCATGCTCATTCCTCTTCTCCTCAACCGTATAAGCCTTCTTCTTCTCCGGCTGCACGGGCGAAGAGAGGGTTTCCTTCGCATTGTAACTCTGCTTGGACGGAATGACACCCCTTACCCCGCCTTTCGGATTGGGCACATCCCCCTTGTAGCGAGGAATCAGGTGCATGTGTACGTGAAAGACCGACTGCCCGGCTGCCTCGTTCACATTGATGCCGATATTATACCCATCCGGATGATACCGTTCGTCCACCTTCTGCTTCACATACTGAAGCATCACATTCATGGCCTCCCGTTCGTGATGGGTCAAGTCAAAATAAGAAGCCACATGCCGCTTGGGAATGATCAACGCATGCCCTTGCGACACCGGATAGCCATCGTAGAACGCTACACAAGTGGCCGTCTCACAGATGATTTCCACCTTGCGCGACAGCCGGCAGAAAGGACAGGTCTCCCCTTCCTTCCGTGGCAGCTTGTTGAAATGATGATACTCGTAAAGCTCATAGCTCGCGTTCCGTTCCAGACTCAGGAAAGGCAAACGCACATTGCATTGATAGGTGTACTGGCGATAGATGGCATGCAACCTGAATCCTTCTTCCGTCAGGTCACGACGCACGGCAAAAAAGGCCGTTCCTGTGGGAGAAAGAAGATTGGTCACGTTCATCATCACTTCGGCCTGCGCGTAGGGTTCCAGCACGTTCAGCACATAGTTGCACAAGATGGTATCGAACTTTCCTTCCGGATATTCAGGCCGGTAATAATAGTCATACCCCACAATGTCATATCCCTGCCGTTTCAATTCGTCTGTGTCAAATCCATACCCGCAACCAAAGTCCAGAATGCGTCCCTTCAGCAGACTGTGCTGAAGCAAATAACGGGTGGGCGCAGAAAGGCTAGTGCGCTTGATGGCAGTCAGGTAAGGATGGTTTATTTTTTCAGGTTCCATAATATTAGTATTTCCAGGTTTCAAAGCCCATGTTCTGGGCAATTTGGTGCATCGGTCCGAACGTACGCCTATACACCTCTAAAAACTCTTCCTCATTCATGTTGACAAACTCCTTCGGGGTATATCCCAAAGACAGGAAGTCTTCCAAAATTGCAGGCTGATACCCTGCCTGCATCGAGATTTTCAAAGAATGATGCTGCAATTTAGCCAATTTCGGTAAGTAAATATCCAAATCCGGCAAATAATTGCTTTTGGAAGAGTTGATACTTCCATCAGCAGGAATCAGATTCCAAAGCAAGTCATGAGAAACAAAACTCCAGGGGATGAAATGGTCCAGTTCATAGTCGGAAGCATGCAACTCATGTCCCGTATAAATACAGCGTACAGGTCCCCCTAGTTGTATCACCTTATTCCAATAACGATGCGGATTTGCCAACGAGCTCCTGCTTTCCGGTCGGATTAACTTACTGGAGATGGCAGGGACATTCGGATTTCTCACTTGCAAGAACTGTGTCAAGTTCCAATAAGTGAAATCCATCAGAATCCGATAATGAGTATGCAGGTACTCATCCCATATCGGATTGAGTTCGATATAAAAATCCATCTTCTCCTTATGGATGGAATAGAGGCATCCGTTCTCCCGATTCTGCGAACGCCACATGATTTCCCGGTTGTTATGGGCCGCATTTATCCAGGGATACAAAAAACAGTATGGCACATACACTGTCAGTCGACGCAGTTTACTTTTTACCGATTTATTTTCCAGTTTCTCCTGAAGCTGCCCAATCACCTCCTCACAACTTGCATCAATCGGTATCTGCGTTTCTTTCTGCAACTCGGTGACAATCTCAAACAACGAATCGTTTTTCCCGAATGACAGCCGGAAATAGTGTATCGGATACCAGGCATTGGCCACCATGCGGACCATAATGTCCCATACGTTTATATGCAAATTTTCCGTGCGGGCATGTATCTGCAAGATGGACAAGAACCAGAAGAACTTATAGGTGGCCGAGGTGGTATCGAATACTCGGTTAAGGCATCGGGTGGTAAGTATTTGCGATTGTGGTATTTGCATAAGGATTTCTTTTAATAATTCCTCTCATCAAAGTAACTAAAAAATACTCTACAAGTATAATATCACATATAGCATATAATCATAGGCGACTAAGTATCAGCCCTTTATATACCCCTTCAAATATAGAATATGTTTTATCATCAGTTAACTTAAATTGGATTTTAAGTTCCATTTTGGCTGCAACAGTTTTTATACAACTAATAATATTAAAATAGCAATTATCTTTTATTTCCGTACTTAAGAAATCACTAAGAGTACATGGAATAAAGAGGTATTCATTATCATTTAACATATTAAGACTTCTTTCCCTATCCGTATATGTATCAATTCTATCATCATCACCATGTGGTGCAATCGCAAAAACTAATTTAGATCCTTTTGCTATCAACGATAATAATGATTTTAGATCAGTTGAAAAAAGGTTAGACTTATTAGCAAAATAAACCATTAAGATATCGCACATATCAATATCAAAACTACATAAATTATATGGCAACCATAGTTTATCTTTATTAGTTAACCCTTGTTGAAGTAAAATGTTATATTGCTCTATAACCCATTCATTTAATATTCTTGTTTCAAATTTTCCATCACGTTTGGCTGTCTCCGGTTCTGTAGAAATATATCCTATATAAAGCCCCATTCCACTATCACTAGAAAAAGTTGATAATCCCCCTACCGTACGAATACTCATATATGAAAAATGACGTTGATAGAGTGTATTTAATGCAGCCAATCCTATAATTTGCCCATTATGATAAATATAGCGCAACCGATTATAATTACTATCTATATATTTTACATACCTCTGCTCTTCATGATGTCTAGCATACGTTGCATCTATTAGCCATTGGCGTTTATCAAAGTTCTCAGAATATATGTTAACATGTATTTTCCCAAAAGAATTTCCTAATTCATTAGAGTTTATATCGAATAATTGATTAAAGCGTTCTTTGACTTATCTTTGTGGTCTAAAAGGTTCAATTGATGTATTACGACAAGA
>NZ_JAOQJI010000092.1:0-3376 GCF_025567125.1 Phocaeicola fibrisolvens
TTTTTTTTTTTGCAGACACAAAAAAGCCGTCTCACTTCATTTTGAGACGGCCTCAGGTTGGCAAACCAGTAAGAGTAGGTACGTACCTCTCCTGTGTCGAGTTTGATATCATAGCTCTCCATGAAAGGCTCTCCCAGGCGGAAAGGAACCGGATATGAAAATATCGGACCGTCGTAGCAGAAGGTGTGGTATTCTCCGTTTTCTCCGTTGGGGTCGCAGCCGGAGGGAAGGGAAGCGATGAATTCGGCATCGAGGTTTTTTCCGATAGCTTTTTTTCCCAATCCGTCGTGCATGGTAGTGACAATGATCGTTTTCAGCCGGGTCTGAAGGAAATCATCCATCACCTCTACCGTATTTTTCCCCCACAAAGGTTCCACCACCTGAATCCCCATCGGCTCCAGTTGCCTTTTCCGGTATTGCATCACGTCGTACAGGAAAATATCCCCGAAGATAAAATGGGTAATCCCCATTGCTTTCAGCTCTTCTACGGCTTCGGTCATGGCCCGGTTATAGTCGTCCATGTCTCCCCGCGGACGGAGACCGATTATTTTCAGTGGAATACCGATGCTCCGGCTCTGTGCCTGCAGCAGTTCCATCGGGATACCGTGCATGGTAGAGCGTGTGGTTTCCTGATTGACAGTAGTGAGCAGGAAGAGTATTTCATATTCGTCCGACTGCATGATTTTCCACAAGGCATGTGCAGAGTCTTTTCCTCCGCTCCAGTTGAAGACAGCTTTTTTCTTTTGCATGGCTGATACGGTGATTGATGAATATGTATATAAAAAAACTTGCATGCAGGAATACTGCATGCAAGCAAAGAATAATTGGTTATTTGTTCAGGTCACTGCTCAGCAGGAAGCGTTTTATCGGGATGATTGCATCCAGAATTGTTCCGTTCACAGATGACAGCTTAATGTTCAGGGTAATGCCTCCCTGATCATCCTTTTCTATCGACTGGTATTCAATGATTACATCTTTGAAGTAAAGTGATTTTTCATTGTCATTGTACAACGAGTGTCTGTCTGAACCGTAAGTCAGTGAGGTACCGTTGATAGAGAATGAAAGATCCTTAATACGCTGGGGGAAGGTCTGTTTGATAAGGGCTTCTACATCTCCTCCTTTCTTAAGTGCATTACGGATGTAATCGGAATACTTTCCTCCGGTGATAATCAGTTCATTTTTCAGGTTGGTCAATGCTCTGAATCCGTTTACTGCTACATCAAAACTTGCAAGTTCCTGATGGCTGGGGCTCAGCAGTTTTACCGAATAGTTGATATAGTCTCCGGCCTCCTGTGAGGACTGGTATTCCACCTGGAAATCGTTACGTGCCGTAATGAACTGGCTGAACAGATATCCTCCGCTTCCGGTTTCTTCCGTATAATGCAATACGCCACTCTGGTAATACTTGCCTACCTCTTCCTGATTTACAATGATGAAAGTCTTGTAATATTCATTGTGGTCGAAAGGCAGATACAATTCCGGACTGGTGTAGTTTTTATACTTTACTTTCAAATATAATTTCTTTGCTCCGGATTCATATCTCAGTTCCGTGAGCGAAGTGTGCTGCATATCTTCCTCGGTATATGCATACGGTGTTCCGTCGTTGTCAGAAGAATGAATTGTCAGAAAACCTTTCAACTGTACGGCAAAGTTGTCTGTCTGGTGCTCGCGGTAAAAGGCATCGAAGTTGGCCTCATAGATATTTTTGCCTTCGGCAACCTGTATGCTGGCTCTTTGTGCCATATTGTAGTCAGACGGCTTGTCCGCCGGTTTTTCTTCATCTTTCTCCGGAGCAAAACCAGTGAATTCCAAGGTCTGCTCAAAATCCTTCTTGTGGTTTACGTTTCCGGTTACGACAAGCGTGAAAGTACCGAGCTTCGCATCCTGCTTTTGTACGCGTATCTCATCAATGAATACCTGTTTGTGGTTAATCTGTTTTTCTCCCTTGAACTGTTCCAGGCTGGCAAGTGCCACGGTAACCGTTTCGCTGGTATCGAAAATGAAAATACTTCTGAGTTCTTCCTGAGTGAGGGTATTGTCTTCCTCTCCGCCTCCCTGTTCCGGATCTTTTTTCTTGAATCCTTTGAAAGCCAGTGTCTCCTGAAAAGGAGTGCGGTTGACTGTTCCTGCCACTGTCAGATTGAAACTGCCCTGTAAGGCATCGATGTCTTCAGGAGTCAGCTGGCTGATGACAATGGTCTTTCCCTTTATCTGGTACGGCTTTTCTTTGTCGAATGAGTTGAGTGACTGCAGGTTCTCGTACACATCCTTTTGCGTGTCAAAACGGAACAGGGTGCGCAGTTCTTCCGGAGTGACCGAAGCGATTTCGTCTCCTGCCTTGTTCTTATGACATGCAGTAAACAGGACTGCTAAAAAGCAGAAAAAGGAAATTAATTTTACGATTTTCATACTGAGGTTTTATACTTAATAATTAAAAGATTCTTTTATTGTTTACAATAGTAATTGGGTAATGATAAGAGTTAAATAGGTATGTGATTTTTGAAAAAATAACAAATGAAAATTGCCTTTAGTTTATGAATCTTTCCTTATTTAACTTTTTTATTGGAACAGCACGTTTTTCCGTTGCTCAGAAAGGAGATGAATGGGGCCGTCACTTGCATTGCAAAGCCGGGGGTGAAGAGAGGACAGGGTTTCAAATTAGTTTGTCTGCCGGATTATACAAGGAGAGGATGAGATAATGGTTAAAAGAAAGAGGCTGTCTCAAAATAGAATTGCAAAAGTAAAAATCTTATAGATTAAAACCTAGAAGTAAAAAAAACTCCTGCTTTAGCCCTTGTTTATTGTAATTATAGGACTAAAAGCAGGAGATTTTTATGTTGTAGCTTATAGATTGTAAGTAACCCTATCTCTATTTTCTATTTTGAGACAGCCTCTTATTCAGAGAAAATTCCCAGTCTTTAATAGACCTTGATAGAAATCTTCGAATATCTTCAACATTTTCAAAGACAAGTTGAAAATTTTTAAAGGACATGTAAATACAGGCATTAGCAGTTCTCACAATACGGGGTTTGCTGAATGCTTACGTTGCAATAATATATAATTAAAAGTACAAAGTAATGGAAAATTCATTTGCTCAGATCAGCGAATTGTTCGCTCAGTTTTCAGAGAATGCCAAACTTCAGATTGAAAAAGGCAATAAGGCAGCAGGAATGCGTGCCCGTAAAGCGTCACTTGAACTTGAAAAGCTTCTGAAACAGTTCAGAAAAGAATCACTGGAAGCCTCCAAATGATTCCTTTCGGAATACGTACATACCAGGTATCAAGTAAAAGAGGGTGTGTCAAAAAGCATACCCTCTTTTTTTATGACAACGCCCCGACTTTCCCAAGCCGAGGCGTTGTTATTACCTAAAGATTT
>NZ_JAOQJI010000093.1:0-2906 GCF_025567125.1 Phocaeicola fibrisolvens
TTTTGAGGAAAATCCAAACGACTTCAATCTGATATGAAACGACAGAGGCCATCTCAATTCATTTTGAGACGGCCTCTTTTATGTAAAAGATTTTGAATTTATCTTACCTGAATTACCAGATAGCGTGATACGCTCCAGAATTCATTCGGATTGTTAATTTTTAAAGTAAGCTGTCCTTTGTCATCTTTTACGAGTTCGTATGACCCCTGAGGATGAGTAGTCAGTAGTTCAGCCCGTTTGGAGTACAGTTTGATTTCTTTTTCCTTGCGGATATCAATCTGAGTGAAGTAGTCTTTATTGAACTCATTGTCCTTTAGTACATCACCTTTTTTCAGGATTTTCTGGTCTTTCAGTTCAGATTTCGTACCGAATACATACCAGGCAGTGTTCAGTGCTTGGTCTTGTGCTTCCACTGTCTTTGTCTTGGCCTCGTTTTCAGCGCTCAGTTCATCTACGTTTTTGTTCAAGTCCATGACCGCTTCGTCAAGTTCGGCGATACGGATGTTCTTGGCAGCCAGTTCTGCCTGTAATGTTTCAATTTGTTGTTGCTTGGCAGCCAGTTCTGCAGTCAGGTTTTTGATGGCTTTTTTCAGTTGTGCGGACTGGTAATTGCTGTTTTTCAGTTGTGCTTCCAGTTTGGCAATCTGCTCACGGTTCGATTTCAGTTTTTCGCTGATAAAGCGGATGTCTTCTTTTATTTTGTCGGCAGCCGATTGGCTTTCGAGGGTACCTTCTTTCAGGTCTACACGGTTTTCGGCTTCATTGATTTCACGGAATCCTTCCTGAATTTCATTAAAAGACCCCATGATTTCGTCCAGCTCTGTGTCGCGGTTGGAAAGTTCAAGCATCAGTGAATCATTCTGAGCTTGCAATGTGCTTTTGTCCTGACCGGAATTGTTACATGCTGTCAGTAATGCGGCAGCACATAAAGCAGATAAAACAACCTTTCTCATAGTTTTTTTATTTAGAATTATAATTTAGTTTTCTTTTCCTCCCAGTATGATGACGATTTCTCCTCTTGGTTCAGTCTCTGTGAAGTGGGTAATAACTTCCTGTAAAGTACCCCGTACACTTTCTTCATGTATTTTGGAGATTTCACGACAAACTGAAACAGGGCGTTCGGCACCGAATATTTCAGCAAACTGGGTGAGTGTTTTGACTAGGCGGTAAGGAGACTCGTAGAAAATCATTGTGCGGGTTTCCTCTTTCAATGCGTTCAGTCGAGTCATTCGGCCTTTCTTCTGTGGAAGGAAACCCTCAAAACAGAAGCGTTCGTCTGGCAGGCCAGAAGATACGAGTGCGGGTACAAAAGCTGTAGCTCCTGGAAGACATTGTACCTCAATTCCATTTCGGATGCATTCCCGTACGACCAGAAAGCCTGGGTCGGATATACCTGGTGTTCCGGCATCGGAAATCAAAGCAACGGTTTGTCCTCCTTTTATCCGATTGACAATACTCTCTACGGTCTGGTGTTCATTGAATTTATGATGCGATTGCATGGCATTCTTTATTTCATAATGTTTTAAAAGGATACCCGACGTGCGTGTATCTTCTGCCAAAATCAGGTCCGCTTCTTTCAGAACACGGATTGCCCGGAAAGTCATGTCCTCCATGTTTCCTACCGGAGTAGGTACAACATATAGTTTTCCCATTTTCTTTTCTTGCATGTGATAAAGCAAAGGTAAAAAGTTTTCTTTTTTGCGCGCGTGATTTGACAAACATTTAACAGAAGTTTTCTCTTTAATTATCCTTTTCGCCACTATTAATAAAAAAACGCCGATTTTTCGGTGGTTTCAACCTATCGTTGTAATTTTGCACCTGTTTATATTAAAAAAGATAATATGGTAGTATTCTCAGAAGACCACCGGGAAGAAACTTGCCGGAGAGGAAGAATTGAAGTGATATGCGGTTCTATGTTTTCAGGTAAAACGGAAGAGCTGATACGGCGTTTGCGGAGGGCTACTTTCGCACATCAGCGGGTGGAAATATTCAAACCGGCCATAGATACCCGTTATTCGGAGGAAGATGTGGTTTCACATGACAATAATAGCATAAAATCTACCCCTATTGATTCTTCAGCAAGCATCCTTTTGTTTACCTCGGAAATAGATGTGGTGGGGATTGATGAAGCGCAGTTCTTTGATGACGGGTTGCCTGCTGTCTGCAACGAGTTGGCTAATCAGGGTATTCGGGTTATCATTGCAGGACTTGACATGGATTTTAAAGGAGTACCGTTTGGCCCCATTCCAGCTTTGTGTGCCATAGCCGATGAGGTGACAAAGGTGCATGCCATTTGTGTGAAATGTGGAAATTTGGCTTATGTTTCGCATCGTACTGTATTGAATGATAAACGGGTGCTGCTAGGTGAGAAAGAAGAATATGAGCCGTTGTGTCGTTGTTGCTATCAAAAAGCATTAAAGAAAGAAAATTGTAAGTAGTTGGAAAACAATGTGCTATACCTCTAAGTGAAAAAATATTTAAAAAATATGGGGGTAATATTTGGTAGTTATTACAAAAATACCTACCTTTGCACTCGCAATCGGGAAATAACCGAGGCAAATAAAGGATTGATTCGCTAGCTCAGCAGGTAGAGCACAACACTTTTAATGTTGGGGTCTTGGGTTCGAGCCCCAAGCGGATCACCAGAAAATCAAGCGATTATCTTAAAAAGATAGTCGCTTTTTTCGTATTTATACGTTGGTTTACCATCATAAAGTCGGCTCAACGTAAAAATCTGAGGGATTCGTTGATTAAGCATAAATTTTGGCTCAACGTAAAAATCTGAGGGATTCGTTGATTAAGCCTAAATTTTAGCCAGTCTGAACAAAAAGAAGGCCTTGTCCTTTACTCCCCTGAACTGCGAACGGAAGCTCTTTATTTTTGCATTGAAGGATTCAGATGCAGCG
>NZ_JAOQJI010000094.1:0-2832 GCF_025567125.1 Phocaeicola fibrisolvens
GGGATGAACGGATATAAAATTGTGCTTTTAAAGGCTATTTTTATGCTTTATAGGCTACCGGAATGTGAACGGGTATGCTCCGGAATATGCAGCTAGTGAAATCTCATTCCAAAATTAGATTTCTGTCTATTGGTTAAAGACAGAATATTTCGTAAAATAATAAAAATTAAAACTTTCCAGATTCTCATAATTTAAAATATGTTTTTACAAGACGATTATAACTTCTCTGTAGATGAAAACTTGGAATTGCATAGAATTGAATGGCTACTGTTTCCGACTTATGCAAAGGATTTTATGGTGTTCATTCGTATTTTCTAATTTAATAAAATGGCTAGCCATATACAAACTTAATTTATGGAAAGTGACTAGTCTTATCCACTATTATATTGAAAAACTTAATACAATTTTACAATTTCAGATAATAAATCTTCTACATTATTCCATTGATTGGTATCACAATGTATGTGATGCCCCAACCTAAGGTATTCGAGCCAACAGGCCAACATATCACGATAAGTTTCATCTAAAGTATCGAGAGAAGAATATCGCCCTACATAATTATTATAGCCTCCCCATGATTCGTTAGATACAGGATAAAGAAATCCAATATGTCGAATATCGGTAGGAAGGACATGCGCATATCCATCTTCATCAATCACGAGTTGGTTACCTCGTCTATCATCAGCATTCCTCATTTCATTTTTAATCTCTTCTTTCGTAAAAAGATGATGCGGCTTACCTATCATACAAAACTCTATATCAAAATGACATTTTGTGTTAAGATTTGATGTGTCATATCCTTTACATTTATTTTGAATTGAATCATTAAGGCAATTAACTATGCTAATAGCTACATCTCGATCATAAACCTGATACTTTTCCAGACTCTCATCATTTCCTTCACGAATCTTTCCATCTGAACAAAGATACCATCCTGAACTATATAGCCAAGAACTATAAGAGCCAAATTTGAATTCAAAACTGAAAGCGATATTTCCATTTTCCATTTGTTCTTGTATAAATTCTGAAAAATCCCATAATTTAAAAGACTCTTTTATAAAATCGTCAGGTTTAGGTAATTTCTTCTCATCAACATTTATCTGTAAACATAAGTTCGGTTGCCTTTCCGGATATGGATGATCACCAAATTCATGCATATTCAATATTTCTTCCTCTTTGTAACCTTTTGAAACGCCATACGCTATTTCTTTTTGCATTCGTTCAAAATAATTACGCAACTCTTCGTTACCCATCATAGCATGACGCCCATCATAAGTAGAAGGTATCTGATTATATGGACTCAATTTCATTACAATAAGGAACTTTCCTCGTATAAATCTGTTTACAATCTTGTAACCCATAGGAAGCGGTACCCCTGAATCATAATCATATACACCATATACAGCATCATCAGCTTTAACATAATGTCCAGGAGTATCTTCTACAAGAAGTTGATCACCGAATCTTGATACAGGAACTCCATCAATTGGCTCTACATTTTCTGCTTCAATGAAGAAATAATTCCAACGAGAATCTTGGAATGATTCAAAATATAATGCTTTAGGCTTTATGACATTAATACCTCCTTTTGTATAAATATATATAAACCCTGCTTCTGGAGCAATATCTGCATAAGAAAAATCCAATCCTCCACTTTCTGGCAATAGCATATGATTCATTGCAGAAGAAGATGCTAAGATATTAAGTACTCTAACAATTGCTGTAGGATCTTGGTATTCTGTTCTAACTGGAACACCATCTCTAAAAATACGATTAGCGACAAACCTCCATTCATTCAATTCCTTTTTTAATCTATCACTATAAGAACTTAACCATTGTGAAAGGCAGTTCCCGAATTGTTTTATATCAGGACGAGCTTTCGGGTCATTTGCAGTTCCTTGGTAAAGTAATTCTTCGATTTCTACAAGATATTCATTCTTTAAATGATCATAAAATCGTAATCCATGAGTTTGATCTATTGATGAATACTGTCCATCAAATCCTTTTTCATCACCAGAGAGAATCATCCAAAGAGTTTTAGCCAATGAATAAACATCTGCTTTAGAACCATCTGCACCCTTAGGATTGCGCTTCATTTCTGGAGCAATTGTAAAGATTGCCCCTAATCCTTTATCATTACGAGTAAAATTATTATTGTCAGGAAATTCCACAAGTCCAAAATCACCAAAGCAAAGACGTTCCTTATAATAATATATGTTATCTGGTTTAATATCACGATGATGTATTCCAAGATCATGAAGTTTCCCTAAAGTTTCTGTTAGATCTATGAATCCTTTTATGACAGTGGTTATCCAAGAAGAGTAGTCGATTTTATTTATTTTGTACGGATCTTCTGTACATTTAGTCCGCATATCATTTGACCATTTCATTATTGGAGTAGCAATAGGCATAACGTACCAATAATTATCTAAATCGAAATCAAGAATCGGCATTATTCCAGATATACTAGCATTATCTTTCATTATCTTTACCTCATCAAGAAATCGTTGTTCTTTTTCTTCACTTCGTACAGACAAATACTTTAAAGCTAGCAATTCTTGCGCATTTAAAGGGATAACAGCAAATACTTTTGCATTGCCGCCTTCACCTATCATTTCGTCAAGCTTATATTTCGCTTCAATACTTTCTTTTTGTTTATTTGTTTTTCCTTTTGAACCCATTTAATTTTATTGAATATGGTTTAAATTATAGATTATCATTTATATAATTTGCATCACTACTGTCCACTAAAAATGGACAAGGTTAAAAGTTAAATAAATTCGGTTCACTTGAACCATATCGGTCTTTGACATTTTTGAAATTCGATTTGTC
>NZ_JAOQJI010000095.1:0-2775 GCF_025567125.1 Phocaeicola fibrisolvens
AATCGAATTTCAAAAATGTCAAAGACCGATATGGTTCAAGTGAACCGAATTTATTTAACTTTTAACCTTGTCCATTTTTAGTGGACAGTAGTGAACCGGCATATATTGTTTTAACTTATCCCATATATTTTTAGCATCTTCTTTAGAGACTTCAAGTTCTTGCATTTTGCAATCCAAAGAATCTACATATTGATTTCTAATAGCCTTACGCATTTCTGCATTTCTAGTCTTATCACAAGCTAAATGGGCAGTAAGTTTTTGTAATTCAGACTGTTTTTTAGATAACAAATCACAACATTCTTTTCTACTTGGATGATTTGCAAGGATGTACACCTTAGCTGTTTTACTGCCATTAAGATACTTCTTAATTATTGTGAGATTCCCTTCCTCGTTAAGTAAATACTCTTCTTTTAATGTAGTTTTATTATTTTCATCAATACAGACCTCGGATGGCAAATCAATAAACTCTACTCCTATCACAATATCTGTTTTCCCATTTTCTTCCCTAGCTTGTTTATTTATATCTGCCGCGTCTATCTCTATTATTCCCTTATTATCATTAAAAAAAATATCTAATGCTTCAAGAATTGTAGACTTTCCAGCATCATTTCTACCCACAAAAGCTGTAAAATCATTCAAATCTATAATCTGTCTATCTTTATAGCCTCTAAAATTTTCAATAATAATAGATTTTATCTTCATAAATTCAAATATTAATACGTATATGTTTAATTTATAAACTACTCAACCACTTCTTACCATCCTTCACTGGTGCAGAAACTACGACTTCCGGAGCAACAGCCTCTTCCCATCTTCACACAAGAAGGAGTCAAATTATTCTTCACATCAACACGCAAAAAAAGCGTGTTATTCTCTTTCTCCAATTCACCTTCAAAAAAGACATTATTGATATGTTTTCTTATAGTCTTTTCATCCCTATCAAACAGAGTGACCATCTGGTTAGCCGAAAACCATATAATCTCGTTTTCCAATTTCACTTCAATGGATGTTTGTCCATCAATGGTTTGGTATATAATAATTTTGTCATTCAATTCCATACCCTAACTTCCTAAACAGATTCAACAAATCCTTCTTGCTTTCTTCTTCCTATTTCAGCAATTCCTTCATTTCTACTTGCAGCTCTTTCATCTTACCAATAGCGACATATTTGCAAATGTAATGATTAAGCATGAGAAAAGCTACAGTTGTATTTAAAAGATTCCGTCCAACCTTATCCCCAGACCCTCAAGTCCTTCACCCAAAAACCTCCTGTCGATTTTTACGTTTCCTCAGGCAGAAACCTACGTTTTCCTTACGGAAAACATACGGCTCCGCACCGGGAAACGTACGGTTCCCGATAGGGAAACATAGAAAATGTAAAGACATATTCCCCATAATAGACCAGCGTTTGAACAAAAAAGGCCGGAAGCCTCCCGATTCCCAGCCTTCAACATATCGTCATCAATACAAACCTAATCCGCCTGCATCTCAAATCGCCATTCCCCGGCAGAAAGCCTCAACTGCCGTCCGCTTTCTGGCTCGCCGTTCACACGCCAGCTACGAAATTCGGCAGGAAGCTCCACTTCGGCAGACGTACCTTCCGGCACCCGGAGATACATGGTTCCGCCGTGAGCCGACTTGTCCATTTCCAGCACGATGCGACGGCCACCCGACAAGGGGACCTGCGTACGGATGAAATTCAGGTGTGCCGGATGAGGAACCACCCGAAAAGTCCGGAAGGCCGGTTCCACAGTTTCTATGCCGGCAATGTACTGCGAAAGGATGGTCAGCGGACCGCCGCTCCAGGCGTGGTTGTAAGTACCGCCCCCAAAACCTTCACTGCCGATGCCCCAGCCTTCCCACAAGGTGGTCAGCGGGCTTTCAATCATGGCGCGATAACGCAGTTTCATGCGGTTCAAAGCGTCCTGATAATAGCCCATCGTGCAGAGGGCCTCCAGCACGTATTTCTCCATATACGGACTGGCGTGATACCACTCGGAAAAGAAAGGACGGATGACCGGATACAGTTCTTCGGGCAAGACACCCGACACGACGGCCAACGCCTGTACACGGTCGTCAGGCTTTCCCTGATAACCCGGAGAAACATAATACTTTCCGTTCCAGAACGTACGGTGGAACACTTTCCGCAAGCGGTCGGCAGTGGCGTGCGCCCAAGCGGCTTCTTCCGGCTCACCAGCCAACCGGTTCATCTCTTCGTATCCTTTCAGGGCAATCACGTACCAGAGATTGAACAGCAGCGTCATGTCCTTGTTCTCTCCCCAGTCACCCCATGTCCATCCGCCGGAACGAGGTACGACCAATCCCAGGGAATCCGTTTTCCACACATGAATGTATTTCTAGTGATGTAGAGTGTCCGTTGCGCCTTGTTCCACAAGCGGGTCAGCATCGGGTCGTCGCAAGCGAAACTGCCGGCAAAAGAGGTATCATATCCTGTTTCACGGTACTTCACATCGAGCACCTCCACTCCTTCGGGGAGTTCATACTGCACATAGTGGCCGTTCATCCATCCCTTACATTCAAACTCCTGCTCGCCTTCCCGGGTGCGATATTCGGCAAACACATTGGGAGCCGAACCGCCCCGGTAGTTATCTGTACGGATACGGATGCACTTGCCGGCCGGAGCTTTCAAACGGAGGTAAGGGGTGACCTGTGCATTGTAAGGCAGATAGGCCCGCAACAGTTATCCAAACCCCAGCATTATCCTAAAAATATAGTTTTTTATTCTGTAAATCATTCTGTTATAGGATGAATAGG
>NZ_JAOQJI010000096.1:0-2641 GCF_025567125.1 Phocaeicola fibrisolvens
CAGTAGAAGAACAAAAGAAAATTGCAGATTTATTACTGCTTATTGAACAACGCATTACTACTCAAAACAAAATCATTGAGAAATATGAATCCTTAATTCAGGCAATATGCGATACCTTAATAGAATCAGGACAACCTAAGGTCGAATTATCCTTTAACGATTTTGGAGAGCCATATTCTGGCCTATCTGGTAAAAGTGCAGAAGATTTTGGTAAGGGGTGGCCATACATAACATATATGAATGTCTATCAGAATCAAATCATTGATATAACCGATGTTGGTTTAGTAAAAATCAATGAGACAGAGCAACAATCGGTTGTCCGCTATGGCGACATTCTTTTCACCTTATCATCTGAAACGCCGGATGAAGTTGGAATGGGTGCAGTGTATTTGGGAGATATTTATCCTTTATACCTGAATAGTTTTTGTTTTGGTGTCCATATTACAGACGAAAGTAAGATTTACCCTCCATTTTTAGCATACTATATTTCAACCAAATCATTTAGAAAGGCTGTTTTTCCATTGGCACAAGGCAGTACACGTTTCAATTTGCAAAAGAGCGATTTCATGAAAAAAAAGTTTCTTTTTCCAACGGTAGAAGAACAGAACAAAATATACTCCGTTCTCAAAGCCTATTCGGACAAGCTTTCTATCGAAAAGAATATAGCCAATTTACTTTGTGAACAGAAAAGTTACCTTTTACGTCAGTTGTTTATATAAACATCTGACGTAAAAGGTATTGTTTTTCTTTCTCATACGAACATAACAAACTTTTCTCTAAATCAATCTTTGTTTGAATGCTTGTCAGGGCGTTAGCAATATAGACTACTTCATCCTCTGTTTTTGGAAGAGGAATGGAGTTTTCCAAGAAACGGGCGTTAGTAATGTTGATTGTGTTCTTCGCTCCTTTCTGTATAAGTGGATGCAAATAATTGAACGCATTGTTGGACTGCATGAAATAGAAGTGCAGAAAAACTCCGATGTTATCATTAATCGGCTTATATACACCATACAAAGGTGAAACCGCAACAGCATTTTTTATATAGCTGCGTTTTACTATCCCATAAGGGAAATCACCTGTTGGGCTTTTTGTATAAACGATGTCACCATATTTAACAATATTGTAATGCGATGTTTCTTTGGCAGCAAAAGAGCGTCCAAGATATTCTATCTGATTAATGACACCTTGACTTACAGATACAGAACAAACAGTATAGCCATTTATATTCTTTTCTGTTCTCTCTTGTAGAACTTTGCTTAATTCCGTTTTCTGCCAATTCCCCTCGCGTATTCCATCCATCTTTTTCTGATAAATAATTGCCTGAATTAAGGATGAAATTTCTGAAATGTCCGCAATTTCAGAAAGATTCTTTACGTCTATAAATGGTGATGTTGTTACATTAGCTGATATATGTGATATAGTTAAAGGTAAACAAGTCAATGGAGAATTTCTTACAGATAGTGGCAATTACTATGTGATGAATGGAGGCATAGAACCATCAGGTTATTATGATGATTATAATACTGAAGCCAACACCATATCTATAAGTGAAGGCGGAAATTCTTGTGGTTATGTACAATTCAATACCACTCCATTTTGGAGTGGAGGACATTGCTATACAATTCAAAATATCACAAATAATGTAGAGAAACTATATCTGTATCATTACCTTAAATGTAATGAGGATACTATTATGAAACTTCGCATTGGCTCAGGATTACCTAATATTCAGAAGAAAGATTTAGCTAAATTCAGGGTAATAGTACCGATAATAGAACAACAAAAAACAATTTCTGCTTTTCTTTCTTTACTTGAAAGAAAAGTCCAAGTAGAAACTGACATCTTAATTGCTGTACAGTCAGAAAAACAATATTTACTTCGCCAAATGTTTATATAAACATCTGACGAAGTAGGTATTGCCGTTGTGCAGCGTAACAATTCAACATGCGTTGTTCTCGTGCTATCTTTGATAACAATGTACCTATAATCTGAGCTATTTGTTTCTGTTCATCCATAGATGGAATACAATGAATAGTATTAAAGTAATCTACAACAGAGATATTAAGTAAACCATGATTTCTTGCACCTTCACCAGCTATATTTGCGACAGTTTTATGCCATTTTTTTGATTCAAAATAATAGATGAGAAAATCAGAATCCACTCTAGCTGGGTCTGGACGAAAACAAATATATAATGGGGATAGTACACCCTGCTCATAATTGTCTAAACGTTTTACTGTCCCCCAAACATAATCTCCCGAATAACTTTTATTATATGCAAAATCTCCCTTTTGTAGAAGGTAATATCCTGACAAATTTTCACTAGCAACATTCTTGTTGAAAAATTCTTCTTGACTAACAAGACCATATTGAGCTGCTATCGTTAAAACTTGCTTACATTGCTCTCCCGTATTTTTTCTGCAGATTCTATGGCAAATATCAGAAAGCCGTACAAAGTGCCAATCACCGAAAAAACCATATAATCTTATTTGTGGTTGCTTATCTTTGGGACTAGAAAAAAGTTTTTCACAGATTGCGGACTTTAGTTTTTTCAAATCCTCAATGATTTTGTTTTGAGTAGTAATGCGTTGTTCAATAAGCAGTAATAAATCTGCAATTTTCTTTTGTTCTTCTACTGATG
>NZ_JAOQJI010000097.1:0-2407 GCF_025567125.1 Phocaeicola fibrisolvens
TATGGTGATTCTTATTGCTTGTGGATTACACAACTTCAGAATCACGCACAAAATGAGTCATATAATAAATTAATCTATATAAAGTCTAATAGACGTTGATGATATGTTGAAAAAGGTTGAAAGCAATCATGAATTAGAGGCTGAAAAGCAGGATGCAGACAAGCGGCTCACAGAAATCCGTGAAGCAAAAGAGGCATTGTTGAAAATCCATCAAGACCTTCAAGACGCTATTAAAGCAGAGCGTGATGCTGCAATGATATTGAGAAATGCTATTGATAGTTCCGGCAATATCATTAACGGTATTTGCAATGCCATTGTAAAAGCGTAAGCATTCGGTAAACCACGTTGCAAATTTGGGGTATTAGTTCCGAATCGGTACTATTCGTAGTCGATTCGGAACTAATAGTGTTTATTCGGAACAAGTTTGATTGGATTTTGCCCAATTACGTGGTAGAAGTTCCTCCATATTTTTCTCATCCCTTTCATAATATGGGATTTTACTCAGGACATCTTCCATCCAGATTCTAGGGTCTACTTCTGCCGACTTGCAGGTGGCTATCAGAGAGTACACGATGGCAGCCCTGTATGCGGATGCGTCGTTGCCGCAGAACAGATAGTTCTTTCTGCCCACGGCCAAAGGTCTTATGGCATTTTCTATGCGGTTGTCATCAATTTCTATTCTTCCGTCGTTTACGTATCTGGAAAGCCTAGGAAGAAGCGTGTACGTATATTCAATGGCTTTACCCATGCGGCTTTTAGGAAGCACTCTGAGATAAGCATCCTGCAGCCACTTTTCAAATTCAAGTATCAGCGGATAGGCTTCGCTTATACGTTTTTCCTTACGCTCTTCAGCTGCGAGTCCAGCATCATTGGCTTCAGATTCTATTTTGTACAGCTTGCCGATGGAATGTATTGCCTGTGTGGCCAGGGACCTGTTCTCTTCCAGGGCATCCACGTATTTTCTTCTGACATGTGCCCAACAGCCGACCAGAGTAATTCCTTTCATCTGCTCGAACTGTTCGTAAGCTGCATAGCCGTCACATTGCACAATGCCACGATAGCATCCCAGCAGTTCACGGGCTACCATCCCCGAACGGCTGCCACGGTCATAATGGAACATGACGTCCCCCGTGATGCCGTCGCGCACGCACCACTCATACCCTTTTTTCGCCTTATGTTTCTCATTGTCCATCACAGGAATGACACTCTCGTCCACTTGTATATACTCACTGGAGAGTATCTTCTGTTTGAGCAGGTTGTACAGCAGCTTGAGTTTCTCTACCGCCATTTCATACCATCCGCACATGGTAGATTCGCTTATGCTGATTCCTGATTCGCGATACTGCTGTATCAGACGGTAGAACGGGAGATGATACATGAACTTGCCGATGATAATGTCTGTCAGGACCGAGGCGCCTGCCATACATTTGCTGACCGGAACAAGAGGTAGCGGGTGAATCAGAATCTGCCTTTCCTCGGGGTATTTCTCCATATCGGATTTACTTATCACTTTGTGACGGACGGTCTTCAGGATATATACTTTTGCCGGAACACGTTCCAGGCGTGAACTCTCTTCCTTTCCGATTTCAATGAATTCATCCTTAAGCCTGCCTTCCCCGTCAGTTGTTCCTTCGGGGTAAAGATCAACAACTTCTACCGGAAGAGAAGATGTATCCAAGGGCTTGCGGGACGGCTTCTCCTTGACTTTTATGGTTCTGGTGATTTCTTCATCGCTTTTGCGGACTTCATCCTCCATCCGGGATATTTCCATGGAGGACATTTCTTCTTTTGAGAACAGAAACAACTGGTTGGGATCAAGCGGAAGATTTTTTTCGCTCATCCGTCCGAAGACTTTTTTCCGGAGCCAGTACAGCGACTGCTCCAGCGAAGCAACCCTGCTGATAAGCGCCGCTTTATCCTGGCGGAGCTTATCAATCTCTTCCAATAAGGCTTTTTCCTGTTCTTCCGTAAGCATCTGTATCTCATTGTTTCACAATGTAAATATACTAAAATCCAATGACATACAAAAGCAAACAGAGTAAGAAAACGGCACTATTTTCGAAGTTTCTGCAGGTTTTCAAGTCTCGTGCGACGGGAGTCGCGGGCTTCCATGATACCCTCCACTATCATGACAAGTTCCCGCCATTCTATATTTGCACAGACCTCATTGTCGTTGACAGAATCAGGCTTGCCTAAGGTACCGGCTTCCAGAAGTTTGGAGTACAACACCATGCCGCCCGGCTCCCAATGCAGGAGTTTTATACGGTCACGGGCACGGTTTATGAAGATATATAACGTGAGTTCGATATAAAATTAGAAAATAGACAGTTGTCCGTCATTGACAAAGTTTACATCAATGGCGGGCTTCTTTTCAAAAAAGCAATATGCTGCTATAGCCGACAAAGAG
>NZ_JAOQJI010000098.1:0-1830 GCF_025567125.1 Phocaeicola fibrisolvens
GTTCTCCCCAAAATTACTCATAACAAATTGAATCTCAATAATTTCAAAGAACTACTATGATTTTTTAGTGGACACTAATGGTTCATAATGTAAACTTCCAATTTTAGGGCACCCCTTTTTAGACGGGCGCCAGCAGGCACCCGTCTAAAAAAGAGTCCACAAATTTAACGATTATTATTTGCATATTGTCATGGGAAGAAGGTTTTCGTAATCCGTTCTTCCTTTTTTTAATTCTCTGAGCAGCCTGCAGAAGTAATCCCTGAAGGAGACTCCTACCTGTTTGCAGGTTTCTATAAAGGTATTATAGATTGCGGAGTTCTGTATTCCTTTCACGCTTCCGAAGAACAGACTGTTCTTTCGTTGGACAGTGATTGGTCTTATCGCTCTTTCAGCCGCCATATTGTCTATTGAGTATTCTCCATCGTTTCTGTAGGCGAAGATCTGATTCCAGAAGTTCTTCAGATACTTAAGGGCCTTGCCCATAAGTTCACTTCGGCTCTCATCCGGATTTGCAAGCAGATTATAAAGCTCTGTCCTTATCTTATCAATGATTTCCGTCGTTTCCTTACTGTTTCTTCTGTGGTAAATCTCGTCTGCGGTAAGTTTTTCCCGGCGGTAAGTATCTTCCATGCCGTATAACTTTCCTATCAGCTCAAGGAAGATTCTTGCCTGCAGGCTTCCCTGGTCGAAGGCATACTTGAACTTAGCCCTTGCATGAGCCAGACAACAGAGATGCTCTATATCCATAAGTTCGTTGTCAAGATACATATATACGTTATAACCGTCACTCTGCAGTGATTTGATTTTTGCATCACCAAGGAACTCCTTCAACACATTTCTGCTCCTTCCTCCATGTTTCTGCAAACCTTCATCGTCCGTTGTGTCCTCATAAAAGAAGATGACAATACGGGCTTTTCTGTTTACCAGACACCACATATAGGTCTTGCGTTTCTTATTGTAAGCGTGGTAACGAAGCCATGTCTCGTCCACATTCACGTTCGCACCGTCCTGAAGGGCAATCTTCTTGAGGGCAGGTATCAGCTTATTGAGTTGCATTGCACCTTTGTCGGCCCAGTTCAGCAGGTTCTGGACAGAAGTGTTCCAGTCCATATCCGACAGACGGTTTTTAGCTTCCCTGTATGCTGGCGTTGACATCTGGAAGCGGTTGAACATAAGATACGAGAGCATGTTTGCCGTAATGCTTGTACCCGGTACAATCTCATTGTAGATGTCAGCCCGGGCGTCATCTTTCATAGGAAGGAACATGCTTTCAATCCTGCCGTCGGCATGCTTTACCTTAAGCACTTCAAAGTGATGTTCCTCAATATGGCTCACGATATTTCTTATTTTACGATAGCTCGATGATATCACTACAGACCCCTCAGGAAGCATTGTATAATCGGACTTGTGTATTATCGGGGTGCCTACACAGTTCTTGTTGTATCTCATCCCTTTTCTATACGGTCTTTCCTTGGAATGAGGAGTGGCCGGAGTATCCTGCGTGTCGCATGATGCGGAAGGCTCTGACTGTGGAACTTCACCAGCCGGAGCAGTGGGAGTACCGTCAAAGTCATCCTTGTCGTCATGCTTTCCTTTTACGACCTTTTTGCGGTCAATGCCTTTAAGGCTTTTGGATGAAGCGTAAGTCTGGTTATTCATAAGTGAAAGACGCTCGACAAGGGCGTTATGCTTTTTCTCAAGCTTTTTGTATTCCTTGTCGCGGAGCTTGCATTCAATGGCAGCCTTCTCAGCCTTGCTGTTTGCCTTAAGCAGGGCATCTGTAAGGGAATCAATCTTACGGTTGGCGTCCTTCAGGTCTTTTCCTATTTC
>NZ_JAOQJI010000099.1:0-1797 GCF_025567125.1 Phocaeicola fibrisolvens
TAATCAAACCGACCTCACTGCTAATGTTCCGGAGGGTAACGGTCCTAGACAGCTTACGCTGTGGTAAAATTTCTCCGGACAGCAATGGTGTAAAATCATTTACCCCGTCATTGACTTTTAATCGTACCTTATGGAATTGAAACAAAGAACTTGAAGTTGTAGGTACAGGCGTACGAGCTTTTAATCGTACCTTATGGAATTGAAACAAATAAGGCGATTTGCGGCATTTTCTTTTTAAAACTTTTAATCGTACCTTATGGAATTGAAACATCTTTACAACTTGTAGAACAGTGTAGTCTGACCCTTTTAATCGTACCTTATGGAATTGAAACACGTGAAGGAAGACTGGAGAGAGATGCTGGTATCCACTTTTAATCGTACCTTATGGAATTGAAACTCTGTTGTTCTGTTAGTTTGTAAGCATTCGGACAAATGCACCTTTTACACCTTGAGGTTTGATTGTAGCTTTGCGGCAGCGAATACAATCAAACCTCAATTATTATGAATAGACTGGAATTTGAAGAATTGGAATTACAGGTACAACAAAGCGGCCTACCGTTGAAGTCGTACCTACAACAGATAGGTGTAAGTTATTCAACCTATCATTACTGGCGTAGAAAATGTTCGGTTGACAGGAACAGTATCAAACAGGAGCTGGTTCCCATCAGTCTTAAACAGTCAGTCATGGAATCGTCCCCTGAAGGACAAGTGCCGCATGGTGTGTCCGTTCTGTTTCCCAACGGTCTTCGTGCCCACTTTGGGAACGGGTCAGAAGAGATACTGATGGAGCTGTTCACCCAAAGTCTTCGAGGCGGCCATGTTTAACCTGAACGACACGATGCGCTACTTCCTGTGTCCTGGCAGGACAGATATGCGCAAGGGTATCAGTTCGCTGTGCGGAGTGGTGCATGAGAAGATGAACAGCGAAGTGAAGAATGGTGATGTCTTCATCTTCATCGGTTCCAGCCGCAGGCTCATGAAGTTGCTTCATGCGGAAGACGGAGGTATGGTGATGTATGTAAAACGCCTGGAGGCAGGCCGCTTCAAGCTGCCGGAGTACGATCCCCAATCAAACAGCTATCCCATGGAATGGCGCGACCTGGTGATGATGGTCGAGGGCATTCAGGAAAATCCGCAGCAGAGGCTCCGGCGCCTGAGGGCAGAGCGCAAGGAATATCATGTATAATATGCTTCCGGAGTGAATAAAGTGCGGATATAATTGTGTAATCCGCTTATATTTAGTATATTTACATAAACAAAACAGATGCGAACAATGGAAGAAAAGGATATACTGCTCAAGACGATAGAAGGGCTGAATGCCTCCATTGCTTCATTGTCTGCCACTAATAAGAATCAGGCGGAACAGATTAAGAACCTGCAGGAACGAATCAAAGAGCTGACGGCTCAGATTGCATGGCTGAACCGCCAGCTCTTTGGGCGTAAGACAGAAAAGCTTCCCGTATATAATCCCGATATGCCCGACCTTTTTGCCGAAGAGTTTGCCGGACTCCGGCATCAGGCGGAAGAAAAGCGTGACGAGGCCGTAGAGCAGATAGAAAAGGAACCGGTGGAAATCCGGAAGCAGAAGCGTCAGAACCGCAAAATGACAGAGGATCTGCCCGTACTCGAAACCGAGGTTATAGAGCCGGCCGGTGTGGACCTGTCCTTATATCGTAGGATTGGCGAAGAGGTAACCAAAGTGGTCAAGCACAAACCCAGAGAAAACGCATCAATCTCCGATATTAAGGAAGTTAATTGTTTCCAGAATAAGTTTCTCCATGAAATTCTCATCCCATC